>NZ_MUFI01000006.1:0-104228 GCF_001996265.1 Salinivibrio sp. MA440 | reverse complement strand
GTGTTTCGAGGCGTAACATTTACTGGCCTAAAGGTGTGGGCAGGTTCCCAATCGATACGATGGTTTGCTAAACAGACTGCTTTGGCTGTCTAGTGGATGGTAAGTTGCGGAAGTAGGGCAGACTCACAGCGCTGAGCAAGGCTGTGAGTCGGGATGAAAGTATTAAAGACCTTGTACCAGGAAGTCGCGATATTTCGTGTCTTCGTGAACCACGTGATGAATCCACCAATAGCGTAGAAATTTAAAAAACTCGGAGCGATAAAGCGTGGGATCGGCCTGGCACTGAAGCAGTACATATTGAGCCTGTCGCGCTAGGCGTTGATGGATGGCTGCATGCTCTTTGTATTTGGGGTAGGCGCGTGCTTCAAGAATGTCTTCTTCTAGCAGAAAGTGCGCAGCAATATAGTCACGGAAACGTTGAGCTAAGGCATCGAAGTCAGCTTTGTCATCATCATCGTGATGGTAAGCAATGGCCTCGTAGGTATCGTTGATAATAGCCAACAATTGCTTATTGCTGTTATCCAATTCTTGATGACCGACTGTGTACTTCTCTTGCCAACGTATAAATTTACGATCTTTGGGCTCACTAGAGGGTTGCGGTGATGCCTTTACATCTCCTAGTGTATCGGGCGCTATCGGCGTCTCTTCTACAGGTTCGGTGATGCATTCGATTTGCTGTTGTTCTTCTTCCGTAAACACAACCGCACCATTGTGCTCGAACTCTGTCGATTTGGCCGGGTCAGACTGGTACATCTCGAAATAGAACTGTGGGGGCTTTTTCGCCTTGGTATGTTTGGACAGTTGCTTGACACGATTTTCAAGGTCTTGCTTTTTAACAGGTTTTATCATGAACGCGTCAACATCAAAGCGGATACACTCGCTGATCACGGCTTTAGAAGCGTTTGCGGTCAGAATAATGATGGGTGTGTCGTGGCGTAGATGATAGCGGCCACTTCGCATGAGACGTAACATTTCTAAACCATCGATAGGATCCATTTGTAAATCGGTAATGATAAGGCTCGGCTCGTCATGATAGGCGCGAGATATCGCCTCGGCGCCGTCTGCTGCGGTGATCACTGATTTAATACCGAGTGCCTGTGCCATTAATCCAATCGTGTCTCGGATCATCTCATGATCGTCGACAATCAAGCACGGAGATAGCATACGTCCTCCTGACAATATGATGTACTCACAGCCTAGTGGATAGCAACAAGAGCGTCTACTCGCATAGGGGCTGAATGCGATATCAATGTGGCTTAGTGTCATAACTTTAAATGACAGGTATAAAAAAAGGCGCTCTGATGAGCGCCTTTCTTCTTAAATTTGGTTTGGCTTACAGGCGAACGACGTTCGCAGCCTGTGGGCCTTTTTGACCTTGCTCGATATCGAACTCAACCTGCTGGCCTTCTGCTAGTGTGCGGAAGCCTTCACCAACGATAGCACGGAAGTGAACGAATACGTCTGGACCGTTCTCTTGCTGGATAAAACCGAAACCTTTTTCTTCGTTAAACCACTTAACGGAACCATTAGCTTTGGACATGGTGTCTCCTGAATATATTAACTAGGTGTTGCAGTGACGCGAGTGCCGTTAATCGACTCTATGGGCAAATGTAGCGAATATCTTCAGGACAACTAACTTTCCAGCCTAACGGTGGGGTGTTTCGATGTATCTATATTCAATTGCTGCATAAATTTCCGATTATTAAAGCTTAAAAACAGCTTCAACAGGACTACGCGTTGTTTGCGCGTTAGTTTGCTCATTTTCTGACACTCTATGTCAAGGTGTCAACGGTAATGAGCACCGCCAACCAACACGGTTGAACAGGTCTAAGAGTACACCCAAAAAAAGATAAGGTAAAATCCTTTTTCCAATGATATGGCCATCGTTGCGACAGGCTTTTACAAAAGTGGGATCACGCTCAGAGAGTCATGTCGTTCAATCGAGATAAAAAGAGGGGAAAAAGCGATCTGAGTGAGACGAGTGTCAAATTTACCATCGTTATCTGTCTTTCTACACTGACATTGGCGTATGCTTAAACTTCAGGCATGCAAGCGTTGTCGTCATGTCTGAGTCATTGTCACCCTCTATCAGCGTCGTGTTAGCGACAGTCATAGGATCCCTTAATGGATAACGTTTTTTTTGAAATATCGAGTTTTATTGGCGTATGGATAGTACTGGCGATCTTAGTGATTGTCGTACTGCGCAGTGCCATTACGTTTGTGCCACAAAATACTGCCTATGTGGTTGAAAGGTTTGGTAAGTACTATAAAACAATGGAAGCGGGGCTCAACGTCATTGTTCCCTTTATCGACCGTGTGGCGTATACACGGACTTTGAAAGAACAAGCGTATGATGTGCCTAGTCAGTCTGCGATTACGCGTGACAACATTTCGTTGGGTGTGGACGGTGTACTCTATATCAAAGTGCTTGATCCCTTCAAAGCCTGCTATGGCGTGAATGATTATGTCTATTCCGTCACGCAACTTGCGCAAACCACCATGCGTAGTGAAGTAGGTAAAATGGAGCTGGATAAAACGTTTGAAGAACGTGAAAGCTTGAACATTGCCATTGTCTCGGCCATCAACGAAGCGGCTCAGCCTTGGGGTGTACAAGTGCTTCGTTACGAGATAAAAGATATTGATCCTCCACGGTCGGTGCTCGAAGCAATGGAGCGTCAGATGAAGGCCGAACGTGAGAAACGTGCCGTGATCCTTGAGTCTGAAGGGGCTCGTCAATCAGATATTAACGTGGCAGAGGGTCAGAAGCAGTCACGGGTTTTAGCGGCAGAAGCGGAAAAAGCGGAACAAATTCTGAATGCGGAGGGTGAAGCGCAAGCCATTCTAGCCGTCGCTCAAGCTCAAGCCGAAGCGCTTGAAATTGTCGGGACACGAGCTATCACCGAAGAAGGTCAAAAAGCGATTCAGCTTGATTTAGCAGAGAAAGCAATTCGCGCTAAACAAGCAATTGCCAAAGAGTCATCGGTCGTCTTGTTGCCTGATTCGGGTACGGGAGCTGCGAACGTGGTTGCAGAAGCGATGACCATCATTGAATCGCTTAACAAAACAAAAAGTAGTTAGGGTAAATACGTGAGTCACTATCTTGCAGAGTTAACTATTATCATTGGTTTACTGTTGTTAGCCGCTGAAGTTTGGCTGCTCGGTTTGTCAACAATTGTCTTATTAGCTACCGGTTGTGCTGCGGTTTTAGTTGGGTTACTGGCCATGATCGGGGTCTTGCCCGAAACCGTGACCGCATTGTTTAGTGGTACTGGCATCGGCGCAGGATTACTTACCTTAGCGCTGTGGCGACCGCTTAAACGGTTACAGCATAAAGAACGTAGTCCGGACAATCGTCATAGCGACTTTATTGGACTGACCTTCGTCCTGACTTCACCATTAAGTCGCGAACAACTGTCGTCGGCCAAGTACTCTGGAGTGACATGGCAATTGCAACTTAGTGCTAACGCAGGGGATATTGTCCTGCAGCCTGGTGAGCAAGTGAAAGTGATCGGTGTGGATGTGGGCCGGTTTACTGTTGAGCCCGTTTTATCATCAACTGAGGGTGAAGCAGAAAATTGAGGATTAAAATCGGACGCGCTGAAACGTAAGCGCAGCGTCAATAAAGCGTGACCATAACAAACAAAAAGCTCGGGAAATCCCCCGAGCTTTTTTATGCTTATTGCTTAACTAAACGTGGCTTAGGCTTGCTTTAGTTGCTTTTTCAATTTTTTCAGCTTGCCTTCTTGTTTCGCAACTTTTGCTTTGGTTTTCTTGATCGATTTTTTCAGATCTTTCTTTGATACTTTCGCCATGATTTTCTCTCCTTAAGTATAGATTGCCGAAGCGTTTGCCACTGCAATACAGCTTCAATGCTGTGGTCGGGTGCCGGCAAGTTGCACCGTAAACTGGATGTTATGATTCTTTTTTTGTTTCGTGGTCTTTTAAAAATTGTTTGATAAACCGTCTGACTTCTCGAGCCGCTGAGGTATCAAGCTCGTCACATGTTTGCAGAAACGCATCACGTTGATCACTATTGATTCGTATCAGTAATTGACTGTCTTTTTTGACTTTTTCTTTTTTTGCCATGTCTTTTAGCCTATCGATCAGATATACAATGTATATACACTTACATTGTGTTTCCAGTCAAATAGATAAAAATGTGATCTGTTTAGTGTTCGAACCAAAATGCGGAGTGGATAGTCATCAACCTAAACACGCTTCGCTAACCGCGCTGGCTTAGCGTTTAGCGCGATGACATATCGTTGAATCGATAGGTAGAAAATTACAGTATGGACGTCTAAATGTCTTTACTGCTTGCGGCGAAACGCTTAGGCTAGAGATGTGGGTAACATAGGATGAGTGAGCCATGGAAAAGAAACAGAATCGTACGCAGCTAATCCATGCTGGACGCCAAAAAGGCTATACCTTAGGCGGGGTTAATCCAGTCGTACAGCGCGCTTCTTCAATCATTTTTGATTCATTAGCAGAAAAGAAACACGCGGTTGCAAATCGTCACCAACAAACGCTGTTTTATGGCCGACGAGGTACGACTACTCACTTCTCGCTGCAAGACGCAATGACAGAGCTTGAGCAGGGAACAGGTTGTGCGTTATTTCCGTGTGGCGCGGCGGCGATTGCTAACAGTATTCTCGCATTTGTTAAAACGGGCGATCACATACTGGTATCGGGTTCGGCGTATGAGCCTACTCAGGACTTTTGTGAGAAAATACTGGCCGACATGCAGATCGAGACCGAGTATTTTGACCCACTTGAAGGTGACGAGATTAGTCATCGTATCAAGCCGAATACACGTATCGTGTTCTTAGAGTCACCCGGATCGTACACCATGGAAGTGCACGATACGCCAGCCATTGTGCGAGCGGTTCGCAATCGCGCCCCAGATGCTGTGATCATGATGGATAATACGTGGGCGGCAGGTCGCTTATACCAGCCGTTAACACAGGGTGTCGATATTTCTATTCAGTCTGGCACCAAGTACATTATTGGTCATTCAGATAATATGCTAGGCACCGCCGTCGCCAATGCGCGCTGTTGGCCAACGCTGAGAGAGCGTGCCTACTTGATGGGACAAACCGTTGATCCTGACACTGCCTACCAGGCGGCGCGAGGACTGAGAACGCTCGATGTACGGCTAGCGCAACATCAAGAAAATGCGTTACATGTTGCCAACTGGCTGAATGAGCAGGCTGAAGTGGCGAAAGTGCTTCATCCCGCATTCACTGATTGTCCGGGGCATCGCTATTTTGCCCGTGATTTTAGTGGCAGTAACGGACTGTTCTCATTCGTTTTTAAGGAACGTTTGTCCGATACGCAATTAGAAGCATTCTGCGACTCTATGAAGTATTTTAGCATGGCTTATTCATGGGGAGGTTACGAGTCTTTGTTACTTGCCAATCAACCCGAACAGCTTAATCGGATCCGGCCCGTGGCTAAAGTAAGTTTCAGTGGGACACTCGTTAGACTGCATATTGGTCTCGAACAGGTGGAGGATTTAATCGCTGATCTTGCCGCTGGTTTTGAACGAGTGAATAAGACGTAATCATATCTATTTTCGAAACACCTAGCTCCCGGACAACAGGGCGCTAGGTGATCACGATTCGCTATTTCGCCGTCACGTCTGAAACTGATCGGTCAGCTGGGTTAATGCGCTCGATTGATGGCTAAGCTGACCGCTTACATCACTGGTTGTATCGATAGCATCGGTCAGTGACTGACTGCCATGTTTGAGAGCGCGACGTTGCTCAGTAAGGTGTGCAATTTCTTTGTGTTGAGAATCGAGGGCTGCTTCAACTTCAGCGCTGAGTTGCTCCAGCCCTTGGAAAGTAGTGTGCATTTCACCAAGATAACTTTGTAGTCGGATGCTTGCTTGCTGGTTATCTGCACTGGCCGATTGTGTTTCTGATAATAGATGACTGGCGGTATCGACTTGACCAAGTAAGTCATTGATCCATCCTCGAATATCCCCTGTCGATTGTGCTGTGCGCTGAGATAGATTTCTCACTTCATCCGCGACAACCGCAAATCCACGGCCATGCTCCCCTGCACGTGCCGCTTCTATGGCAGCGTTGAGCGCGAGAAGGTTAGTTTGCTCTGCTATATCTTCAATCACATCCATAACACCGGCAATTTGGTTGCTCGTTTGTTTTAGCGTTGCCATGGTATTTGATACATTTTCAACCACCTTGACGCTGTGCGCTATTGAGGCTTCAGTAGCACGCATTTGGGTCTGAATCTCATCGTTGTCTTGGGATACTTTGCCGATATACTCGCGGGTATCATGAATAGCACTCGCGATTTCCGTGGTTGCGCTTTCCATAACGGTAAGCGATTGCGCGACATCGTTAACGTTTTGCCGTGTTTGCTGATTAATCGTCGCCACTTGCGTGCTTTGTTGGTCTAAGGTATCTGACTGTTGATCAAGCGCTGATGTTCGCGATTGTATATCGGTAACAAAGTGACTGAACTTATCGAGCAAGTTATTTGATGCGCGAGCGACGGCACTGACTTCGTCGTGATACTTGTCAGACAGACGTATTGAAAGATCGGAGCGATTATCAATATCCGTCAGCGAGGTCGCGATATCGTCCAAGCGTACAATGACGGTTTTGCGAAGCCAGGTCATTAAAATAAGTGCAAGGATCAAAGTGGCACCGCTACCGGCATACACAAAATTGGACTGCTGATGCAAGAAGAGGATCAATCCTGAAGCAGATGCCTTAGCATTATCCTGACGCTCTATTAGTTTTTCGCTAATCACTGATAGCATAGGATCAACGGCTGGGTAGAGATCGAAATCCACAAGGCGGCCTGCGTCATAAAAACTTTTACTTTCGACCGTTTTAGCGAGCTTATTAAGGTATTGATCAAACTTCTTTTTTTTATCTTTTTGTTCAGAACGCCAGTTTGAGAGAGAAGGATACTGGGACAACGCCTGCCAGCTTTGCTGATAGCGTTTATGGAGCTTTTCAAACTCAGGCGTAATTTCATTCCAAAACAACACTTGGGCTTTGATCTTTTGTGACAGATTCACTAAGTCTCGGTGATCACGCTCAAGCGCGAGTAATGCCCAGACTTCGGGGAGTTGTTGATTCACATATTCGGCTGAAGCATCCGCTGAGCGAGATGATATCCAAAGCGCGAGACTACCTAATCCTAAGGTCGACGCGATGAAGAGGGTAAAGGCGATCAATAATCGCTGACGTACACTCATATAACTTCCTACCAACTGTGAGTCCTGATATGCGCAGCAGGTTAGGGAGAAAGTGTTTCAATAAAATGACACTTGTCTCACTGTTATGATGACGAGAAGAGATACCTTTTCATTGGAGTGAAAATAATGCGCCCCAATAGGTAGGGCGCATTGATATAATTAGCTCGCTTTTTGGGGCGGGTTTGTGGATAACGTTTCGGTCGCGCTTTTTCCTGTTTCGCTGAGAATGTTGGCAACAGTCTGTCGTGAGAGATGCCCGATAAGCTCCCCATGATCGTCGAAGACGGGCAGTGGCCATTTCGACTCCAAGGTGTCTGGAATCACACTCTCGAGCAAAGAATCTTGATCAATCGCGGGAACATCCTCAAGTAAGCTAGCCTCGATATGGCCACTTGGATCTTTGTCACTCAGCGCTTTTTGGCTCAAGGTACCTTGGTAACCCTCCTCGGTAATGTAGTAGCCATAATTAACTTTTTGGTGGCGCATCTGCTGAATGGCATCACCAATTGTGGTCGCACTGATACGACAGATTTGCGGCTGCATCACGGTTTCAACGGTTAGGGCTCGAGCACGGTTGACGTCTTTAACAAATGCTTCGACATAGTCGTCTGCTGGTTGAAGTAGAATATTAACCGGCTCACCCACTTGTACCAGCTTACCGTCCCGTAAAATGGCAATACGATCACCAAGACGTAACGCTTCGTCGAGATCATGGGTAATAAAGATAATCGTTTTATGCAGCTTTTCTTGTAGCTCAATGAGTTGGTCTTGCATCTCACTGCGAATGAGCGGATCCAGTGCAGAAAACGCTTCGTCCATCAATAGGATCTCCGCATCCGTACACAAGGCCCGTGCTAAACCGACGCGTTGCTGTTGCCCACCGGATAACTGGGCAGGGTATTGGTCAGCATAGCCCTCTAAGCCAACCGTAGAGAGCCACTGTTGAGCCTTTTCATCTCGCAGTGCTTTGGCTTCTCCTTGAATGCGAAGACCAAAACCGACGTTTTCTTTGACAGTACGGTGAGGAAGCAAGCCGAATCGCTGGAAAACCATCGACATTTTATGACGACGAAATTGCTGCAACTCTTTTTGTGAGTACTGCATTATATCCGTGCCATCAATGCGAATTTCACCTTCTGTCGGATCGATCAAACGATTGAAATGGCGAATCAGTGTTGATTTTCCTGAGCCAGATAAGCCCATGATGACGAACACTTCACCGCGCCGAATAGACAGATTGATGTCACTAAGTCCGATAGTATGTCCTGTTTCTTGTAGCAATGCGTCTTTGCTTTTACCTGCTTTAACATCGGGCATGAGCTTACGCGGATGGTTGCCAAACACTTTGTAAAGACCGTGAATTTCGATCAAGGTGTTCTGCTCAGAATCAGTCATGATCACCTCCCTTTAAGTGCTGCTGTGATCGCTTGGCATAGCTTTGCGAGACGCGATCGAAAATAATAGCAATCACGACGATCGCGAGGCCATTGAGCAGGCCCAAGGTGAAATATTGGTTAGTGATCGATTTAAGAACGGGTTGACCCAAGCCAGAAACACCGATCATCGAGGCGATCACGACCATGGCGAGTGCCATCATAATCGTTTGATTAATGCCGGCCATAATGGTGGGCATTGCCAGTGGTAGCTGAATCTGAAAAAGGCGCTGAACGCCATTGGCGCCATACGCAGTCGCTGCTTCAAGCACATCTTTATCGACCAGCCTAATCCCAAGGTTCGTTAAGCGGATGACCGGTGGAATGGCGTAAATCACGACGGCAATGACCCCCGGAATTTTACCAATGCCCAGTAACATCACGACAGGAATTAAATAGACGAAAGCGGGCATGGTCTGCATGATATCAAGGAGTGGCGTAACCACCGCTTGGGTCCGATTGGACTTCGCCATCGCAATCCCGATAGGTACACCGACACCTATCGCGACAAGCGTACAGACCAAAATGATACTCATGGTGCTCATGGTATCTTCCCACATCCCTAAGTAAGCAATTAGAGTGAAAGAAACAACCACAGCCGCAGGGAGCTTCCAAGAGCGACTGGCGAGATACGCGATACCGGCAAGTACGGCAATCACCAGCCACCAAGGTGTGGCAAGGAGTAAGTCTTCGAACCAAACAAGAAAGTGGAGGAGGGGGTCAAAAAAGGCTTCGATACCTTCGCCATATTCGCGAGAAAAATTCCGATAGGCACCATCCAGTGTTTGTCGGATGGTGAGCAGATCGCGTCTGCTCATTTCTGGCACATCCGTTAGCCATGAAGTCGCCATTGTTATTATTCCTATACTGCTAAAAGAAATCCCGCACAGTGGCAATACTGTGCGGGTTATTGAGTTACAACGCGTCTTTTACTTTGCTCGCCACATCATTTGGCACCCACTGGGTCCAAATGTCTTCATGATTAATTAAAAAATTGATCATCGCATATTCACCGTCAGCCTGGTTATCTTCCATCCATGCCAGTAATCCATTCATCTGGTCGTTGGTAAAACCACGATTTTCTATATAGGCCATGGCCTCGGGAGCTCGTTTAGCAAAGCGTTCTGTCACGACAGTCTCAACATCAGCGGCTGGATACATTGTTGCTTTCGACGTTATGCACTCGTCAGATGTAATACATGACTTATAGTGCTCGACATCCGTACCCGTTTCGAAATCGACTTTAACCATTTCATATTTGCCTAACACGGCCGTCGGTGCCCAGTAGTAACCAAACCAAGCTTCTTCGCGTTCATAAGCTTTGGCAATGGAGCCGGCTAAGCCAGCACCGGAGCCAGGGTCGACAATTTCAAAGCCACTGTCGGCGAGATCCAATGCTTTAAAATTATTTTCCGAGGTAATTTGGCAGCTCCATCCCGCGGGACATCCGTAAAAGGCTGCTTTTGACGGATCTTCGGGATGAGGGAAAAGATCGGCATTGGCTTTAACGCCCGAAATGGTTTTAAGTTCGGGGTGCTGATCGACCATGTATTTAGGGACCCAAAATCCCTCTTCGCCGCCTTCAACAAAGGCTTGTCCTGCATAGCGTATACGTCCTTCGTCAATACCTCGCTGAAGGCCTTCACGCATGGAGTTACTCCAAAACTCCGGTGCAATATCGGGCTCGCCTTTTTCTATCATGGATGTGCCGGTTGGCATGGTATCACCAGGTACGAGTTCAGCATCACAGCCGTAGCCATGCTCTAAAATAAACTGATCAATGTTGGCAATCAGGCTCGCTGAATTCCAGTTCATATCGGCAATCGTGACGTTGCCACACCCATGATCATCGGCACTGGCCGGGACTGCAGACAGCGTTAATAGGGCTGCAGAGAGTAGTCGTTTGTACATAGTGCTTCCTTTCTCTTTTATACATTCGTCATGAATAATATTAGACCACTAATGAAAATGTTAGCGCCTACTGTGCGATCTATATCTCATAAATACTGGATATTTTAGGAGTATACGTATTCAACCCCTAGATCTTCACGCCCATTACTTAGAGATCTATTTTCTTTCTACTTTATTAACGTTAAAAAAGATCGAAAGTCTGAACCGCCGGCTGCTTGTTGCCACTCAAACAACAAGGCTTCGACCAAAGTGATCCAGGCGCCATGTTGCTGCATCATTGCAATTCCGGTGTGGTAATGAGACGCGTCACAGGATGAGGTTGCATCCGTGACTAGGTGAACGTGATAGTGGGCTCTGAGTAGATCGCAGGCTGTTTGATAAACACAAATATGGGTTTCGATGCCACATAGGATGACTTGTTTACGGTTAAGATCATCGAGTCGTTTTTTAACATCGGGGTTTGCGTAAGCACTAAATGTCTGCTTGGCAATGGGCGTATCCGTTGGGATTAACTCAGCCAAACTCTCAGTGGTCGCGCCGAGCTTATCGGGCAGTTGCTCGACCCACACCACGGGCACATCAAAGTACTGACAGGCACGCATTAGTTGGGCCACCTTTTGGTGTAGTGCTTCGCTGCCTGTTACCTTTTGTGCCAGTTTGCCTTGTACATCAATCAACAAAACGACCGCATTCTCAGTATTGATCATTGTTTTATCCCCCTGTTTTATCAAGCAAATAAGCATAGCACCTTCTCGCTAWGGCGTTGTCTTTTTGAGCGCTAATACATTTTTCTTACTATTAAGATACTTGATGTCAACTAACATAACAGCTACTGTATCTTTACGTGAAGATACATAGAGAAAGGTTATGCATTATTTTATCGCTATTCTTGCCCCGATTTTTTGGGGCAGTACTTATTCAGCGGTTGCTCTGTTTCTGGGAGATCTTTCCCCTTATTGGATGGCAGTATGGCGAGCATTGCCAGCAGGCCTGTTAATGCTGATGATCAGTCGACGTGGTTTACCTTTAAGTTTGCCGAGAATGCTTGCTGTAAGCTTTTTTAATATCGCGGCTTTCTTTTTACTGCTTTTTATTGCCGCTTATCGGCTACCCGGTGCTATCGCTGGGACTTTAGGCGCGACCTTACCTTTGGTACTGATGCTGCTTCAGTGGTTAACAGAAGGGAAACGACCTCAGCCTAAACTACTTGGGCTGGCGATTTTAGGGCTTTTCGGCGTGGTATTATTATTGAATCCATCTTCCAATATCGATTGGATAGGGGCCGGTGCCATGTTACTTGCCACATTTTTTGTTGCTCAGTCGACATTATGGATGAAGCGCTGGGAAGCGAAAGATATTTTTGGATTAACCGCTTGGCAGTTAGTCCTTGGTGGCATCATGCTTATTCCTTTTGCTTGGCTCTTTGCGGGACCGCCACAGGCGATAACCATGGAGGCCGTACCAGGACTTGCTTGGGTTATTTTACTCAATACTGCTGTCGGTTACTGGGCCTATATTCGCTCGATCACTGTACTTGGCCCAAATCGTCAATCTATCATTATGTTTCTTAATCCGCTTACGGCGGTAACCCTTGGTGTACTGTGGATCAATGAAACGTTACAGCCGTTACAGTGGTTAGGTATTGCGATGATTTTAGCGTCATTGGTGTTGATGAAACTCACGGATAAACGAAAGAGTCAGTCGCCTAAACAAGCCGTTGCTGCCACACCTCGATAGTGGCGACGGAAAGCGAAACGAGAGTATGGATGTTAATACCGATAATGCACGGTCCAAGATACGTAGCTATAGGTGTCATCGGGAGCTTGCTTATAGTCTTTCGTGTGTACAACAACACTGATATCTGTGCCCCAGCGAGGCTGGTAAAATGCTAGCCCGGTAGCGGCACTTGCTTGCCAGTGGGTCATATCGATGTCGGCATTCTCTGGCGGTTTATCGCCATTGATGGTGATGTCATTGGCCCGATATCGGCCTTGCATCGCGGCATAAAAGAATGCGCCCTGTTCGCTTGCGTCGAACAAACGGCTGTCTAAATGGCGGCCTGGCTCGAAGCTAATGCCGCCAAAGGTATTAGCCAGATCAAGACCAATACGATAACTCAATCCTGTAGAGAGTTCGCTGCGGAAGTTACCGATATCGGCACGTCCAGTCACTCCCCATTCTTGGTTCTCGCTACGGTGCAGGAGCTGGTGGCGTTCATAAGCAAACTGCGCCACTGGCGTGTTTTCCACTTGGTAGTCCCATCCTTTTGGGTCGGGCGAGTCGATGAGGTCATGAACGTAAGATTGTCCTTCTTCAGTTTGCGATGCGGGGCCAACCATTCCGAGCATAAATGACCACTTATCGACCCGCTCTGATGTCTGCTGATAAATGCCAGGCTCGATAAAAATCAAACCGGCATAGGGACGTTCATTGGGATGGGGCGTTTCCCATTCAATATCGTTGGGCGTCCACATCATTTGTCCAACATCGATGCTCCAGCTTTGGCGTGCTTGTTCGTTAAGCGGTAGCTGTTGAGCAAACCAACGAATGGGCGTGACAGCGGTGGTGGTGACATCATCGGACCAATCCGCATGCCAGTGCGCATAAACACCACTGGTGTATTGATTATCAACGCCTAACGGACTGTCGTTTTCAATTGTTACACCGACCCCCGCGCTAAAAGCCGCTGTGGGTGCCAGCAGTAGTGTGGGAAACAATAAAATAGCGCCTGAGATCACGCGAGATGGTGTCATTCATATCCTCATTGAGTTGCATCTTTAATGCGAGGCTTTCAGTATGAGTAAAAAATTAGGCTGATACTAGATAAGATAAGTCAATATCTTGTGAAAGTGTTGTCATCCGCCAATCAACGATGAAAAGGAACCGTCAAGATGTCAGTGTTTGTAACCCCTGAATGGCTCGCTCAGCGCCTCGATACCGTCGTTCCTGTCGATGCTAGCTGGTTTATGCCAGATGTATCCCGAGATAGCTTCCAAGAGTGGCGCCAACGGCGTATTCCGGGTGCCGTCTACTTTGATTTCGATAATACAGTCAAAGATCAATCCTCCTCTTTACCTCATATGTTACCGGATGAAACGAGTTTTGCGCGACATATGGGAACGCTAGGTATTGCCTCGCAAGACACGTTAGTGGTCTATGACACGCAAGGCTTATTCTCTGCCGCTCGCGTGTGGTGGATGTGTAAAGTGATGGGCCATCGGGATGTATTTATTCTTGATGGCGGACTACCTGCTTGGATGGCATCAGAGGGGCTGATAGATAATACACCGCCTCAGCCGCGTGTCGAGGCAACTTACCACGCCGATTTTAAAGCGTATCGTTACATTGATGGCGACACGCTGGCCGAAAAGCTGGCCGCAATCAATGTGATTGATGTCCGTCCTGAAACACGATTTTATGCACAGGTGCCAGAGCCTCGAGAAGGTATACGAAGTGGTCATATGCCCGGTGCCATTAACCTACCTTTTAGCGAATTAACCGATCCGCGCGGTTTTGTGATCAGTTCAGACATCGCACGTAACATCGTTTTACCTCACCTCAGTGATACACGTTTGAACGTAGCAAGCTGTGGTTCAGGCGTGACGGCTTGTATCTTAGCCGCGGTGGCCGAGCACTATTTTGCTTATCCGCTTGCGGTGTATGACGGCTCTTGGACGGAGTGGGGCGCCCATCAATCTTGGCCTGTTGTCCGGGAAGATTAAAATCTATGCAAACGCGAATGCGATAAGTGGCAAGATTGACTTGATGGTGATCTATGTCACTATCTAGCCGGTGGGCTAATGATATATCGACACATACAGCAATATTAAGTTACACATTAGGCGGTTTTTTGCGCACAAAAACCGCTAGCGAATGGCAAAGTATTGGAATCTTGCCATGGTTAAAGAGCAGTGAAGCTTTTTACCGATTTTAATCAAATGCGTTAACGATGACACCTAGCCACAAATAGCGGAGTGCCACTTGTCTCAAAATCTTGCCACCGTCAGCCGTCGCGCGCTATTACCCGAGCGTATTGCAAGCCTTATTGATGCACTATCTAGTGGGGTGTACGAACGCGAGCACACTATCAAAATGTGTCTATTGGCCGCACTCGCGGGTGAAAGTGTGTTTTTACTCGGCCCGCCAGGCATTGCCAAAAGCTATATTGCGAAACGTTTGATCGAGGCGTTTGATAACAGCCAATTTTTTGAATATTTAATGACGCGCTTTTCGACACCGGAAGAAGTGTTTGGCCCGCTTTCGATTCAAGCGCTAAAAGATGAAGGCAAATACGTACGCCTAACCGACGGCTATCTACCCAATGCTGATGTGGTATTTTTGGATGAAATATGGAAAGCCGGACCTGCCATTCTTAACACTCTTTTAACCGTTGTGAATGAACGCACTTTTAAAAACGGTGAGCATGTTTATCCTGTCCCTATGCGCTTGTTGGTTACCGCGTCCAATGAACTGCCTGATCCCGATAGTGGCCTTGATGCGCTCTATGATCGCATGTTACTCCGCGTTTTCGTCAATCGTATCCAAGAGAAGAAAAACTTCAAACTGATGCTTACCGAGCCCAGCCAGGACGAAGTGGCGGTGGCCGATAAGTTGAAAATTAGCCATCAAGAATATCAGGATTGGCAGACCATTATTCCCACCTTGGGTCTGCCGGATGCGATATTCGAAAAACTCTACACACTAAAACAGCGGGTAGAAAATGCCGGCAGTGAACAATCACAATTCGACCCAAGTGAACTTTATGTGTCCGATCGCCGGTGGAAAAAGGCGGTGCGTTTGCTAAAAGCGGCCGCTTTTTTCAATGGTCGTGATGAAGTCGCCCCATTGGACTTATTGTTACTGGAAGACTGCCTATGGCATAGCCCAGAATCGCGTGATGTGGTGAAAACCGTGATGCAGGCATTTGCCAAAGAAGTTCTGTTCGATCAACAAGAAGTGCTTGCCTTGCTCGATGACGTCAAAGTGGCGTTAGAAGATATTGAGCAAGACACAGCTGAAGCGCTGACCTATCGACAAGACACGGCCAACGCTGGGCTCACGCGCAAAGCGATGATTGACTTGAGCCAGTCGCCTCGCTTCACGGTCAACCAAAGTCGAGATTTGGTTCGTTTTGTTCTACTTCGAGCCAACCCATCGGTTTCAGAGCAAGAAAAAGGTGACAGTCGTTGGGTGTATCTTGATGCGGCTGACATTGAGAAAAAGTTGAAAACAGGCAGCACAGACTTGTATGGCTATGTGAATAAAAATAATCACCTGTGCCGGCTCACTCTGGAGTGGGATGCGCAGCACGCCTTAGTCATCAAAGACATTGCTAATCGGCCGGTGCCTATGGCCCTGGTGGGCGTGAACGATCCGAGCGAGGAACAGCTGGCCACATGGACACAACAAACAGATCATGCGCTTGAACAATTGCAGCATGCGCAGTTTTTAATTCGTCGCGCGCGCAGTCAGCTCAATGCTGGGTTGCCCCATTTATTTGCGCAACCGGATCTGCTTGAAACCGCGTCAGCGAGTTTGGTCGACGTCGAACATGAGGTCAAAACGCAGATTAATAACCTAGAGCGCCAAGTTAATCGTTTAGCGCGCTTAGGTGAGTTCTTCTCAGGAGCCAGTGATGCTGAGCGCTGAGAGCCTGAACATGGGGTTGATGCTCGCCGAGTCTGGGTTACTGGATGCGGCGATGACAGAGTTGATGTCTCATCCCCAGTTACTTGTGTTGACAGAACGAAGCCCAGCGATTAAGCGAGCAGTAAAAAAACAGCTTAACCGCTGGCGGGGGCAAACAAAGCGCAAACTGGTTCAACAAGGGTTGTCAGCCTCTCTGAAGCAAGAAATTCAATACTACGAGCAGGCCACCGAAAAAACCGCGCGCGCGTTTGAAAAAGACATTGATACTTTACTAAGCCAATTAAAATCTGTTTCTTCTTTCTATCCGCAGGCAGAAAGGCTCGCAGCCCATCAAGCTCAACATGCTGATCCTATGTTTCAGTCGTACTTTTGCAACAAATGGCACGCGCATTTAAAAGCGGAAATACAAAAAAACCAGTCCGACAGTGTTGAAGCACAAAAACAAAAATTACTCGACGATCTCTATCGCCGTATCTCGACCTATCAAAAAATGAATGGCGTGGATCAATCGGGTGATATCAGCAAAGTGGGGCGGCTATGGGATATGGCGGCCAGCTCGCTTTCCCAGCAAGACGTCACCTTACTTAAACGGTTTATTACTTTTTTAGAGAAAAACCCAGAGCTTCAGGCGATTGCCGAACAGTTAGGGCGAATGGCAAACCATGTTGATGCGCAAGGGCCCAGCGAGCAGCCGACGGAAACGCTAAAAACCGTGCCGGAAAAGCAAGTTGATGTCCCTGATGACATCACCGGCATCTGCCAAAGTGATCGTGTTGACCGTCTCTTACCCAATGAGGCGGTATTGCTGGCTGATCCTGCGCTCGAGGTTGTTTTTTATAAACAGCTTGTTGATAAACAACTGCTGAATTATCAAATGACGGGCCAAGCCCATCGCCGGAAAAAAGTAGAGACGTATGCCCCCAGTCAATCCAAGCCAGATCAAAAAAAGGGACCTTTTATCATAGCCATCGATGCCTCAGGCTCGATGAGTGGTTTTCCAGAGCAATGCGCTAAAGCGCTAGCGTATGTATTAATGCGGATTGCCGCGACCGAGCATCGTGATTGTTACGTGATGCTTTTTTCCACTGACCATATCAGCTATGAGCTGACCGGTGAGCGCGGTCTGCAAGAGGCGATGAGCTTTCTTTCGTATCGCTTCCACGGCGGGACAGATATGGCACCTGTGATCGAAAAAGCGCTTAATCTGATGGCCGGTGAACGCTATCAAAACGCCGATCTAGTGGTGGTGTCGGACTTTATTGCTCCTAAGCAGTCCGAGACGATGATCGAAAAGATTGATGCATTGAAGTTAAAGCAAAACCGTTTCCATGCGGTAAGCTTATCCAAATATGGCAACCCTGAATTAATGGCCATGTTCGATCACTGTTGGCGTTACCAGCCCTCATTAGGAGGGCGCCTGATTAATCAGTGGTGGCCGAGCAAAAATAAGCCATAGAATAGATGGCTAGGCGCTTGCATGACAGCAAGCGCCGTAGCAGGCTAACCGAGCAGCAAGCTGTCGTCGGCGAGGGTTTCGCCGCGCACTTTGTTGAACATGTCTAAAAGATGTGGCACGTCCATATTTTTGCGCTCATCACCATGGACATCTAGCACAATGTTACCTTGGTGTAGCATTACGGTTCGATCACCGCATGCCAGTGCGTCTTTCATCGAGTGCGTGACCATCATGGCAGTGAGGTTAAACTCATTGACGATAGTTTTGGTTAAATCAATCACGAACGCGGCCATGCGTGGATCCAGAGCGGCGGTGTGTTCATCGAGCAATAAAAGCTTGCTGTCTGACAGGGTGGCCATCACCAAACTTACGGCCTGACGCTGACCTCCAGACAGCAGACCAATGCTATCCCCTAGTCTATCTTCTAAACCTAACCCCAAAATCGCAATGCGCTCTTGGAATAATTGACGACGTTTACTCCCAAGCGCACGTGACCAACCGCGCCCTTTACCTCGCCGATAAGCCAGCGCCAAGTTTTCTTCGATGGTTAACGACGCGCAGGTACCCGCAAGTGGATCTTGAAATACGCGTGCGGCAAGGGTGGCGCGCTGATGCACAGCCTTCTTGGTCACATTAATATCGTCAATCATAACTTGGCCGCCAATCATCGGCGTTTCACCGGTGACGGCGCCCAGTAAGGTTGATTTGCCTGCGCCATTGGAACCAATGATGGTGACAAACTCGTTTTCGGGAATGGTTAAGCTTACGCCGCGCAGAGCACGGTTTTCGAGGACGGTCCCTGGATTAAACGTGACCTGAATATTGTTCAACGAGATCATCCTGACACCTCCGCCTGTTTTGCGCGTTTGGACTTTTGATACTGTTGGCGCATTTTGGGAGCGATCAATGCCACGGCAACCAGTACCGCGGTAACCAAGTTGAGATCAGAGGCTTGAAGACCAAACATGCCACTCGATAGTGCAAAGCCGACGGCGAGGCGATATAAAATGGAACCCAGAATCACCGCCACAACGGCGACCCAGACTTTACGTCCAGGCAGTAATGTTTGTCCGAGGATCACGGCGGCGAGACCGACAACAATGGTCCCTACGCCAGAGGTCACATCGGCAAAACTATTGGTTTGCGCAAATAATGCACCGGCAAAGCCAACAAAGGCATTTGAAAGGGCGAGACCAAAATAGGTGTACATCGCCGTGCTGCCGCCTTGTGCTTGAACCATTCGCGCATTAACGCCCGTTGCGCGTAACCCCAAGCCAAAATCACTGGCTAATAAGCGGACCACGAGTAGCCCACTGATAATCACTAATACACCCACGACTAAGGGACGCAAATAGACGGGGGCAATACCGAGTGATTCAAATGGCGTTAGAATAGTTTCCTCGCCGAGTAAGGCAATATTGGGTCGCCCCATAATACGAATGTTTACCGAAAATGCGGCAATCATGGTCAAAATACTGGCGAGCAAGTTGAGGATGCCGCACTTTACCGTGAGAAAAGCAGTGACTAATCCGGTGATGCCGCCAGCCAAAATCGCCATTGCGGTCGCAAACCATGGGTTGTAACCCGCCACGATCATAGTAGCGGCAACGGCGGCGCCCATCGGGAAACTGCCGTCAACCGTTAAATCGGGAAAATCGAGTACACGAAAAGTGAGATAAACACCTAGCGCAACCAAGCCATAAACTAGGCCGACTTCTAGGGTGCCGAAAAACGCAATTGCCGTCATTTACTACTCCTAGATTGAGCCTAACTACTCTACGATTCGTGAGGCGCGATCCAAGATAGAAGCTGGCACGTCGATCCCCAACTTGTCTGCAGCCGAACGGTTCACGGCTAAGTCAGACCCTTCCGCAACTTTGGCAGGCAGAGATGAAATCGGCTCGCCGTCTAAGATGGCCGCAACATAGTCCGCTGTTTGCACCCCGACGGAGTAATAATCAAAGCCAAGTGCAACGACCGCGCCATTGGGGATATAGGACGTCGATCCACCTAGGACAGGGGTATCTGCTGAGTTTGCAGCGGCCACTAAACCATCAATCGCACTGGCAACAGTATTGTCTGTTGGCGCATAGATAATATCGGATTGGGTGGCAACAACTTGCGCGGCAGATTGCACATCTGCGCTTTTCAATGCCGTGCCTTCGATCACTTTTATCCCGTGCTCTGCTGCCGCGTCTTTTAACAGATCAACCAATGTCACTGCGTTCGCTTCACCGGGGTTATAAACCACTCCAATCGTCGACAGGTTGGGAAGCAGCTCTTTAGCCAGCGCCACATGCTGGGCAACAGGAGAAAGATCAGATAAGCCGGTGACGTTACCCGTTGGCGCAGCCATACCTTTCACTAATTTGGCGCCGATAGGATCTGTTACCGCCGTAAAAATGACGGGTACGTCGCGTGTTGCAGCCGCGAGCGCTTGCGCTGATGGTGTCGCGATACCGACTAAGACGTCAGGTTGTTCTCCAACATACTGACGCGCAATCTGCACCGCAATTGCTGGATTACCTTGCGCAGTTTGATATTTAAACGACAAGTTGTCCCCTTGGATATATCCTTTCTTCTCCAAGCCATCAAGCAGACCGTTGCGGGTCGCGTCAAGAGCGGGGTGCTCAACGATTTGGGATACGGCGACGCGAGCGGTCTCGGCAAATGCGAATGGTGCATGCCCCAGTGATAGGACCGCTGCACATATAACGGCAGCAATTTTCAGTGTTTTCATGGTGACTCCCTTCTTGTTACTCACACATCCTTGCGCAACCGCGGCGATGCAGTTGCGATGTTGTCTATTTGTTATTGTTAGTCGAACAGCGTGCGATAGCACATTTCGTACACTTTTCTTAAACTTAGTCGATTTTTGCCAGAGATAACAGCGAACATCGACTAGTAAATTGATATTATTAATCTTGACAGTAGAGAATGTCACTTCTTTTTTGTGATTTCATCATGGTTATCAATAGACGTTATCGCCATATTTGTTAATATTATGTTCGTTTTTGTTCTGTGGTGACCTAAGACGACAAAATAAACAATTATCGTTCGGAGTGAATGCCACAGAGCGCGCTGTTTGTTATATCAAAAATAAGGAAATAAAATTTGGAGGCTCAAGGATGAAGCGTTTGGTYGCGGCGTTGGCGGTAGTGTCGCCAACGGCTTTTGCCGCTACAACAGGCGAAGGACTGGATCTCACCCAGTCATGGGTAGGGTATGTGTCTTTGGCAATCTTTGCGGTTGCTTACAGCCTAGTCATGTTGGAAGAAAAGCTCCACTTAAGAAAATCAAAGCCTGTATTGTTAGCCGCGGGGCTGATTTGGTTACTGATCGGGTTTGCATATTCACAATGGGGAAATATGGCACCGGCGCATGCCGCGCTTGAGCACAACTTGCTGGAGTACGCAGAGTTGTTGCTTTTCTTGCTGGTGGCAATGACCTATATCTCGGCGATGGAAGAGAGGCGCCTGTTCGATGGATTAAAGGCATGGATCTTAAGTAAAGGCTATGACCTAAGAACCTTGTTTTGGATTACTGGGGTACTTTCTTTCTTCATCTCGCCGATTGCTGATAACCTCACAACCGCACTGCTGATGTGTACCATTGTGTTGAAAATTGGGGGCGACAATCCACGTTTTGTAAACCTCGCGTGTATCAATATTGTGGTTGCAGCGAACGCCGGCGGAGCGTTTAGTCCCTTTGGTGATATCACCACCTTAATGGTTTGGCAGGCGGGCAAGGTTACTTTCACCGAATTTGGTGCTTTGTTTATTCCATCTGTTGTGAACTACGTGATCCCAGCTTTTATCATGTCACGCTTTATTCCACGCACTCAGCCGGACGTGATGCAAGAATATGTCGAGTTAAAGCGTGGCGCTCGACGAATTATGGTTCTGTTTTTGCTCACGATTGCAACGGCAGTTGCCTTCCACGGCTTGATTCATTTCCCGCCGGTCATGGGCATGATGATGGGCCTCGCGTATTTGCAGTTCTTTGGTTTTTACCTGCGCCGAACGTTACCACGTTCTTTGGCGCGGAAACGGGCGATTGCTGAAGCCAAAAATGATGAAGCCGCGCTGAGTCGTCTCGGTTCAGTGGTCCCGTTTGATGTCTTTCGCCGTATTTCCCATGCAGAGTGGGACACACTGCTGTTCTTTTATGGTGTCGTGATGTGCGTGGGTGGCTTGAGTTTGATTGGTTATCTGTCGCTGGTGTCGAATGTGATGTATTTAGAATGGGATCCGATCTGGGCCAATACACTTGTCGGTGTGCTATCGGCGGTGGTGGACAACATTCCTGTTATGTTTGCGGTATTAACCATGAGCCCTGAGATGTCACACGGTAACTGGCTGTTAGTTACGTTAACAGCGGGTGTGGGGGGGAGCTTGTTGTCTCTTGGCTCTGCGGCCGGTGTCGCGCTGATGGGGCAAGCGCACGGTAAATATACCTTCTTTGGGCACTTAAAATGGGCGCCGGTGATCATGTTGGGCTATATCGCAGCGATTGGTGTGCATTTAGTGCTCAATAGCCACTATTTCCATATTCAATAAGCCCGCGTTCTGTTCTAGAAAAACCTCGTTGTAAGCAAAAAACGCCGGTCTTAAACGACCGGCGTTTTTATCGTCGGTAGCATGGTTGATTGAATGGCCGATACTACGCCGTCAATACAGGGACGCCGTTAATACAGGTACCAAGCCATCAATACAGAGTTAAACCACCATCGTGGGGCAATGTGCCCGCCCTGCCACACGGTGAGACACACTGCCAAGAAACATCCCGTCTTTATCGGAGTGCGTGCCATGTGCGCCCATGACAATCAAATCCACTTCTTTGCTTTTCGCAAACTTGATAATGGTTTTGGAAGGACGCCCGCCTTTGACAAACCCGCGCACACTTTCTCCGCCATTTTCAAGTGCGTGTTGCTTGGCTTGCTCGACAATGTTGCGGGCGTATTCGCTTAAGGTTTGATCTGGGATTTGTAATCGATCGGGGCGAACCATCGACAATGACGCCTCGAACAAGCTGTGATGTTTAAACACACACAATAAGTAGAGTTCAGCATGGGTGAGTTGCTGCAGCTCAATCGCTTTATCTAACGCATTTAATGCAGAATATGAGCCATCGACGGCTACCAGTATTCGTTTAAACATCAATTACTCCTGTTGTTTAGTTACCCAAACGCGATATCACGTAGGAATAACGCAATCTGCGGGAACATCACCAACAGCGCGGCTGATAGAAGCAGCATCGCGATAAAAGGCCCCGTTCCGCGGATAACTTCCCAATAGGGTTTTTTGAAAATGGCAATGGCCGTGAAAATATCACAACCAAATGGCGGAGTGGCTGAGCCAATCGCTACTTGCAAGGTGATCACAATCCCAACATGGACAGGATCAAGACTAGTCGCTTCTATCGCAGGTGCAAATATGGGCGTTAATACCAAAATCACTACAATCGGATCAACGAACATACAAGCAACGAAAAAGGCGATAGAGATAGATGCCAAGACACCCATCGGCCCCATTTGGCTGATCCCCACGGCCTCGAGAATGGTCTGCGGAATTTGCGCGAATGAAATAATCCAAGAAAATCCATTACCGACGCCGACAAGAATAAAGACCACCGCGGTGATTAAGCCCGTTGACCGTGCAATGATAAACACGTCTTTACGGCTCAATGATCGGAATACGCCAAACTCAAGAATCATGGCATAAAGCACACATACGGCCGCTGCTTCGGTTGGACTAAAGACGCCGCCATAAATACCCCCAACAATGATGAGTGGGAACATCAGTGGCCATAATGCTTTGCGTGTCGCCGTGAGACGTTCGCTCCAACTGGCTTTGGGTTCCGTTGGTACTTTATTGACAGTGGCGTAATACAAACAATAAAGCGAGAAAAAGGTGAGGATCATTAGGCCTGGGCCTATCCCGGCGATAAAGAGTTCAGCAATCGATGTTTCCGAGATCACGCCATAAATAATCATGCCGATACTGGGTGGGATCAAAAAGGCGATATCACTGGCATTGATGATTAAGGCAAGCGAAAACGAATCACTGTAGCCAGCGCGAAGCAATTTAGGGCGTAGGGCTGAGCCTACTGCGACAACGGTGGCTTGGGTAGAACCTGATACCGCACCAAATAAGGTACAAGAGGTCGCGGTGCTGATCGCTAAGCCACCACGAATATGGCCGATAAAGGTCATGACCATATCAATTAAGCGATTCGCTGATTGCCCCCGAGTCATGATATCAGCAGCAAGAATAAACATGGGGACAGCAATTAACGAGGCAGGCCGAATGCCGCCTAACACTTGCTGAATAAAGGTATCCATTTGACCGACACCGCCAAACATCATGTAAAAACCGGTTAAGGCGGCAGCCGTAAGTGGAATCATCATCGGAAAGCCGAGCACGAGCAAGACAATCATGATGAGCATTAAAGTCATGGCCATAGTGGTTGGTGCCTATTTAAACTTCACTTTCAGTCTCAGCGTAACCGTCAAGCACGCCAGCGGAGAGATAAACATCGGGTGATGTGAGATTTTTATAAACAGTGAGTCCGTATTGAATACCGGTGATAGCAAACCCAAGCGGCACCCAAATATAGATCCACCAAATTTCAAAGCCGAGGGCAGGTAAAATACGGCCACGATCATAGACAGAGGCAATGTATTGATAAGAAAAATAGGCCAATACCAGCATGATCAGACCGGTCACAAGCGCGATCGTAGTCATTAGAATTTTTCTGCCTGTGAATGGCAAGGTGTCATAAAGGGCAGACATCCGTATATGGCGGCCATGACGAGCGGCATAACCAATTCCTGCAAAGGTGATCAATATAATTAAAATGCGATTAATTTCGCCTGAAAAAAATAACCCTTGTCCAAAGCCAAAGCGTGCAATGACATTGACACAGGTATTTAGGGCCATTAAGAGCACACCGGCAGCCAACATAAAGGATTCGATTTTACAAATCAGGGTATCCAGTTTGCCAAGGAGGCCAGGTAGCTCGGAGTGGTACTTGAGAGAGTCGGAATCGGTCATTGCGTATTCCTCAAATAAACAGGCACCGCGTGAGGCGGTGCCTGTACGACTGACAACTAGTTAGTAACGGCTTCCAAGTCTTTCTTAAACTGGTTAAGAAGTGCTTTACCGCTTTCACCGGTCATTTCATAGAAGGTTTCTTCCACTTGTGGTGCACGTGCTTTAAATTTCTCGATCTGTGCATCGGTCAAGCGTGTCACGGTCACCTCGTCACTTGCCGACTGAATTTTATCGAGCGATTTCTCTGCAAGACCACGGATGTGTTGAACCGTTTCGTTAAACGCATAATCAGCGGCATCACGGATCATTGCTTGATCATCAGAAGACAAACCATCAAAGAACTCTTTGTTCGCCATTGATGCAGTGGTGAACCAACCATGGTGTGTGAAGATTAAGTTAGGTGATACTTCGTACAAACCGCCTGATTCAATCCAGAAAATCGGGTTTTCTTGGCCTTGAATCATGTTGGTTTGTAGCGCGCCGTATACCTCACCCCACGGTAATGGCGTTGGCGTTGCACCAAACGCTTCGTAGGTAGATGACAGCAGTGGATTAGTCATCACACGAATTTTCTTCCCTTCCAGGTCTGCAGGTTCGGTGACAGGCTCGTCTGCCGTCATCACCATTTCACCCTCTGGATACATCTTGAGCAGTTCTAGGCCTTGCTCTTCGTACAGCTCAGGGAAGTTTTCATTGACCGCTTTACTCTGGCGGAAGAACTCTACCACAGTGTCCATTTCCGTTGGCATCAGATAAGGGATAAAGAAGATTTGTGCTTCAGGGATTAACGAACCAGTAAAGCCGGGTGATTGGTTAACAAATTGCAAGATGCCCGCTTGGGTTTGCTCCATGATATCGTCAGACTCGCCGAGCTCGCCAAAGCGATAAATTTGCAATGAATGTTCTGAGTTATCTTCAATGTACTCCTTAAATTTGTGTGCATAGACGTCCTGCACGTCACCTTCGTACTCCTCGTGGGCATAACGCCAAGTGTCGGCATTGGCCATGGCTGAGAAGCCTAATGCGGCGGCAACGCATGAAATTGCAGTCAATTGCTTAAGGTGGCTATAAATGGACATCATGTCCCTCCGATATGTGGATTAGCTTTCAATCGTGGTGAACGAGAGTGTGATTAAGATCCTTTTCTCAGTGAGTGAGGTGGCAGTTCTCGCCTCTCTCTCCTATACCCGTAAAAGCATCTGCCAATGTTTTTACACAAATAACAGACAATAGAGACAGCTTAACCATCAGAGGTGTAATTATTAAAGTCAGATGAATATCAACGTGTCAGCAGTGTGATATAGATCTCTTTTTGATGCTTTTTATAACGATAAACGCTGCTTTCTCTAATGTGTTTTTTCCACCAAAATGCGATCAAATCAGCGTTTTAAGGGGTGTTAGTGCGATAGCGATAGATAGCAATCAAAAGCAGTCGGGAATGACGAAACTGGATAGAGCTGGCATTAAAAAGGTCGGAGGAGTGAGGTTTTTTCTATTTTATGTTTCCACCTCTAATGAATATGTGCTGATTTTTGTGCTAATCCTCATCTTTGCCGATATCATTGCCTGGGTTCCCTCCGTGTAAGTCGGCTCTGGTCGCCTTACAATTCTGGTTATCCAGCGGAAGAAATCCGGTATACTGAGCGGCTTTAATTTTACGAGACGTCCTGATGACCAAAAAAGCAGCAGCCCTTCATATATTGGTGAAAGACAAATCGCAAGCAACCTCTTTGCTAGACCAGCTTAGAAAAGGTGCAAACTTCCAAACGCTTGCGAAAAAGCACTCGCAATGTCCATCGGGAAAACGCGGCGGTGACCTGGGCGAATTTCGTCGTGGTGACATGGCTCCGCCTTTCGATAAAGCCGTATTCAGTGGTGAGTTATTGCGTCCGCTTGGGCCGATAAAAACCAAATTTGGCTGGCATATCGTTAAAGTATTATATCGCAACTAGTCGGTACGCTTTACCCCTTGCGATAAGCACTCGGTGACTGAAAGCGTGATAGAAGTTAACGTATAGAAATTGATATCGCGCACATCGATTGCCCCAAGCCGCCACTGAGAAAGTGGTACAGTAAGATCATGCCTTGAATAATGTCCACCTTATGTTTGAACTCGATGCACCGACACTCCTTATAACGCTGACGGCAACCCAATGGCTGCTAGCAGGTTTTTTGTTGTTACAAAACCGTCAAGAACCTGGTATCAATGGGTGGGCGGTATCTCTATTTATCCATGGTTTTAGCAATCTTGTCTTATTTGCTCGTCCGTACCTTCATCCCTACATAGACATCGTTTTTTATAATGCCTGTGTCATGATGGCATTTTCGTTTAGCCATTGGGCGTTGGGAAAAATTTTTGCGCGCGACGTACCGCGTTGGCAGTTGGTGCTACCTGTTCTTCTGTCCGTGGTATCGATGTCGTCATACCTTGATGACATCGGGAGTCGTGTGATTTACGCCAGCTTGATCGTCAGTATGCAGTTAGGGCTGATGACTCAAACCATTGTGAGTAGTACGAACACAGGCGGCCAGCGTCTAAAGCGTTGGCTCATCTTGGTAATGGGTGGATTCGGTGTTGCCTATTTAGGTAGGGCAACGTTTGCATATTTCTATCCTGATCTGTTTACTCAACTGCTGGGCACCTCGCTATTACAAGCAGGGCTGATTTTGTCGGGCATCGCCTATAGCGTGATCAATACCCTAATTATCTTTCTTTATAAGCTAGAGCGAGTGTACGAGAAGCTCCACCACGAAGCGACTCGAGATAGCTTAACTGGACTGTTTAATCGCCGCGCCTTTTTGTCGAGAGCCAAACGGCGTGTTGATACAGCCGCTTTCCCAATCAGTGTACTGATGATCGATTTGGATGATTTTAAAACCATTAACGACTCATTTGGCCATTCTATTGGTGATAAGGTGCTGATCCATTGTGCTGACGTTTTCGAACAAGTAGTGGATGATCAAGGGATTGTCGGACGTTTGGGCGGAGAAGAATTCGCGGTCTTGGTGCCTTATTGTGACAGTGCCAATGCGCAACAGTTATCGGCAGAACTACTCCGCGCGGTTCAAAACAGCGGCTCAGCGCTTGAAATGGGCTTGTCTGCCAGCATCGGAGTGACGACCACCATCGAGGTGCTCGACATTGATTGCTTATTGGCGCAAGCGGATGATGCTCTTTATTGTGCCAAGCATGAAGGGAAAAACACATTTAAGGTGTACATCCCTACACGCCATGCCTTGATCAAAGCTGGTTACAAACCAGCTTGAAGAGCCAAATCCATTTCGTCCTTCACTGTTTTGGCATCCGTTATACAGGCCAGCGAGGGTCGCTTAATCCTCAGCAAAACACTAGCTACGCCTTGCTTATCATCCTTACACAAGAAGCCAAAGGAGGAGGGCGGCGCGTGTATAGCGTTTATAATTTTGGCTATTGAATTAGCCATCAACAACGGGATCACAGTCGATGCCTAAACGCGATGAGAAGACAGATATGAATGGCTTACAAGATACCCAATCAATGGGAGCCAATGTTATCTTGCATGCTTTTGATTGGAAGTACGCGGATATTGCCCAACGCGCGG
The DNA here is from genome assembly GCF_001996265.1 of Salinivibrio sp. MA440. Lineage (NCBI taxonomy): Bacteria > Pseudomonadati > Pseudomonadota > Gammaproteobacteria > Vibrionales > Vibrionaceae > Salinivibrio > Salinivibrio sp. MA440. The sequence continues at coordinate 75,912 of NZ_MUFI01000006.1, read as the reverse complement.
CGGAGATCAGCGCGCTAGGATATGGCTCGGTGCTGGTATCCCCTCCGATGAAAAGCGAGCAAGATGAACGCTGGTGGCTAAGGTACCAGCCGCAAGATTATCGTGTAATTGAAAATGCGCTTGGAAACACCACGGATTTCAAAGCCATGGTGGCAGCGTTAAACCGTGTTGGTGTGTTTACGTACGTCGATGTGGTTTTCAATCATATGGCCAATGAAGCGCACGCTCGCACTGATTTGAATTATCCCAGCCAAACGGTGATGGCAACTTATCAAGCGCATGAAGAGCGCTATCGCGAACTGACATTGTTCGGTGATTTATCTCAGCCACTGTTTACTGAGCAGGACTTCGTTGATGCGTTTGGCATACAAGATTGGAAGGACACCTGGCAAGTACAAAATGGGCGTATTAGCGGCGGGCCTAGCGATCCAGGGTTACCAACACTGCGAGTGTGTGATCATGTGATTGCGCAGCAACGTGCTTACCTTAAGGCGTTGAAAGCAATTGGCGTCAAAGGGTTTCGGATTGATGCGGCCAAGCACATGACCTTAGAGCACCTCAAACGCGTGTGGACCGATGATATCACCCATGATGCGCATATTTTTGGTGAAATCATCACCGACGGTGGCGCAAGCAAAGAAGAATATGAACTCTTTCTGGCTCCCTATTTACAAGAAACCTGTTTAGGTGCCTACGACTTTCCGCTGTTCTCAACGCTTTATCAGGCGTTTTCCAACCAAGGCAGCCTCAAATCATTGATTGACCCTTATTGCTTCGGCCAAGCCTTATCGAAAGGGCGTGCAATCACGTTTGCCATTACCCATGACATTCCCAACAATGATGTTTTCTTGGATTTGGTGATGGACGAAGCGAACGAGTGGCTGGCTTACGCATATATCTTGGGGCGTGATGGTGGCGTGCCACTGATTTATACCGATCTTGATACCAGTGGTATCAAAGGGGGAGACGGCCAACCACGCTGGCAAAATGCGTGGAAAGATCCAAAGATGGTGCAAATGATCGCCTTCCATAATTTGACCCATGGTGAGCCAATGCGTGTCTTGGAAGCGACGGATGAACGGTTGGTGATAAAGCGGGGCGACGCTGGGATATTGGTGTTAAATAAATCCCCGGATCCGCAATCACTCTCATTGACGCTGGAAAATGATTGGACTGATCTGCTGACGGGCGTCACGGTCTCGAGCGAGCAACATATTGATGTTGCAGCCCAATCGGCGATGATGCTCGTGCCGGCATAATGCTGTTGCTAGCTGTTGTTCTTTGCACCTACGGTGGGTGTCGATGATTAAACCCCACACGGCTAAAACGCGGTAATTTGCTGTTTAAAGCTAAAAACAATGATGTTTGCACTCAGGACGCATTAGACTGTGAGTCATTTGGCGAACGATAAAAAGAACATTGTTTATTGGAACTTGCTTGATGCCCTCAGGTCATTAATAGGATGCTTGTTTGTTAAATTACTGTTATGGCGAAATAAACCTGAAGGAAAAGTATGTCCCGACACATTTTACTCACCGGAGCACTGGCGGTGTCCTTGCTCTCAGGGTGCAGTTTTCAAGGAGAGTCACACGTGAAAGCTTCCAGCCCAGGCGAACTGAGTGCGCCTGTCGCGAAAAAAATCCCTCATGAAATGACCATTCACGGCGACACACGCGTGGATAACTACTATTGGATGCGTGATGATGCACGCCAAGATCCTGATGTGATTGCCCATCTTAATCAAGAAAACGCCTACGCCGATCAGGTGCTCGCACACACTGAGCCAATGCAAGCTAAGCTATTCGATGAAATCAAAGGGCGTATCGTCAAAGACGATGCCTCGGTTCCCGTCAAAAAAGGCAGTTATTTCTATTCCAGTGAAGTGGAAGGCGACGATGAATATCGCACCTATGTGCGTGCCAAAGACTTTGCGGGCACCGACAAAACGGTGATTTTGGATGTCAACGCGCTCGCGAAAGGGCATGAGTTTTACAGCATTGGCCAACTGAGCGTCAGTCCAAACGAAAACCTATTAGCGTATGGGGAAGATACCCTCAGCCGCCGCGTTTATAGCATTCAAGTCAAAGACCTCACTACCGGTGAGTACCTCGATGATAAGGTCGAAGGCGCGTCGAGCAGTATTGTGTGGCAGAACAACAACCAAGCCTTTTACTACATCAAAAAAGATCCGCAAACCTTGCTAGGGTTTCAGGTGTATCGCCACCGTTTGGGGACCCCGCAATCCGCTGATGCTTTAATTTACGAAGAAACCGATACCAGCTACTACACCGGCTTGAGCAAAAGCAAAGACGGTGAGCAAATCTTTATTTGGCACGCCAGCACCGAAACCAGCGGCGTATCGCTCGTAGATGCCAATGATCCGAATGCTACTGCCCAAGCGTTTTATCCGCGAGAAACCGGCATAGAATATGAAGTGGCGAAGCGTGGCGAGTGGTATTACATCTATACCAACTACCAAGCGGTCAACTTCCGCTTGATGAAGGTACACCAAAGCGAGCGTGACGATCGCAGCCAATGGCAAGATGTGATCGCGCCAAATGATAAAGTGCAGCTGGTTGATTTCACCTTGTTCGACAACCACTTGGTCTACGAGCAGCGCGAAAATGGCTTGCCGCGTACCACGGTGCGTAACCTCACCACTGGAGAGGAATATCAGCTCACGTTCGACGACTCGGCCTATGCGTCTTACCTGACCGGCAATGCGGAAATGGACAATTCTGCGGTGCGCGTGTACTACACCAGCTTGACCACACCGGGCACCTACTACGAGTTTGATTTGGCGTCGGGCGAGCGTGAAATGCTCAAACAAAACCAAGTGCTGGGTGAGTTTAATCCGGACAACTACCAGTCAGAGCGGGTGATGATCACCGCGCGTGATGGTGCGCAGGTGCCTGTGTCTTTGGTGTATCGTAAAGACCGCTTCAAAAAAGATGGTACCAACCCGATTTATCAATACGGTTACGGCTCATACGGCGCCACCATGGAGCCCACGTTCTCCACCACGCGTTTAAGCCTGTTGGATCGCGGCTTTGTGTTTGCGATTGCGCATATTCGCGGTTCTGAAATGCTAGGACGCCCTTGGTATGACGACGGTAAAAAGCTTACCAAAAAGAACACTTTTAACGACTTTATTGATGTGACCCAAGCGCTCACCGCGCAAGGCTATGGCGATAAAGACAAGGTGTTTGCCGTCGGCGGCTCAGCAGGTGGCTTGCTAATGGGGGCAATCATCAACCAAGCGCCAGAGTTGTATTTAGGGGTGGCCGCGCATGTGCCGTTTGTGGATATTGTCACCACCATGTTGGATGAGTCAATTCCACTGACCACCAACGAGTATGACGAGTGGGGCAACCCCAACGACAAAACCTACTACGAGTACATGCTTAGCTATTCACCGTACGACAATGTCACCGCGCAAGACTACCCCAACTTGTTGGTCACCACAGGCTTGCATGACTCACAAGTGCAGTACTTTGAGCCGATGAAATGGGTCGCGAAACTGCGTGAGCTGAAAACCGACAACCATACGCTGGTGTTTAAAACCGATATGGAAGCCGGCCACGGCGGCGCATCGGGACGCTTTAAGCGGATTAAAGAAGATGCATTGGAATATGCCTTCTTCTTCGACTTGCTCGATAAGCAGGATGAACAATAGCTGGCCATAGAGTGTATTGACTTATGGTTGAGGTATGAGCCTCAACCATAATGATTGGCGTGTGGCAGTTTATGATGCAGCTTTGGTTTTTAGTTCCTCTTTCATGAGCCGTACTGCTGGTATTGCACATAATAACGTGACCAGGGTTAAGCCCATCAGTACTGGCTGAAATGAACCCGAGTGTGCGCCCTGCACATACAGTATCGCGACTATCGCCGGTCCGACAGAGGCACCCAGCAAGGTTAGGAGCCGTGATAACGCACTGGCATCCGGAGTTTGTGTTGGCTCCAAGTCATGATAAGCATGCGACATCCCCAATAAGGTCAACAACCCAATGCCTGCACCACGTAGAACCATGGTCAACGCGATGAGGGGATCGCTTCCCTGAATGCCCGGCCATAGAAACGGCACGGTTCCCATAACAGCAAGGCTGCAGCCCAGCAACGCGGTATTCCCGACACCAAGTCGCTCACACAGGTTTTTTAGGTAGGGACGGGAAACCAACGCCCCAAGGCCATGCGCGCCGACCCACACACTGGCCAGCCATTCACTGTGTCCAAATCCCTGAATAAACATCAGGGGCAGCGCAAACAGCCCACCGTAAAAACTGATACTCGAGAGAAATAGCAAACCCATTGAGGCACTAAAGGATCCCACGCTAAAAACTTTTAACCGGATGAGCGGCTGCTGGCTTCGTTTTCGTGTATGCCGCACAAACAGGAGCAACAAACCGGCACCGATAAAAGATGCTCCTCCAGTTTCAAGCCAATGCCCCCCTCCCTGGTGGCCGAGATCAGACAAAGACGACAGGCTGTACATCAACAAGACCAGTGCCGGCGCGAGTAACATAAATCCAAGTCCGTCGAACCGGTTGTTCGCCTGTGAGGACGCGTCGCTAGGCTGGCGGACTTGCTGAAAGTCATCATTGGTAATCATCACCCAACCCAGCACAATGCCCACCAATCCAATTGGCAGGTTGATATAGAAAATCATTCTCCAGTCGCCAATATGAAGGAGGTACCCCGCCAGAAGCGGCCCGGCGATCGGGGCCAGAACTGTCGGTACCGCCATCGTCGCCATCGCTGTTTTCAGCAATGGTTTACCCACGGTTTGGACCAAAACGGTCTGCATCACGGTCATTAGGATCCCGGCCCCGACTCCCTGTACAGCGCGGCTCACCAGCAGCCAGTTGATTGTTGGCGAGACTGAACACAATCCAGAGCCTACAGAGAAAACCACCAGTCCGGTGATCCAGAATGTTTTCGCCCCCCACTGCCGGGTTGCCCAAGCACATACCGTCACCGTCACGGCAGCAACCAGGGTATACAGCACAGAAACCCACTGTATTTGGGTGACGGACGCTGAGAGGCTGGTGGACAGGTCCGGCAGGGCCACCCCCAGAATCGTGGCATCTATCAGTGGTAAACAAACCCCGAAGATCAAGCTGACGATGACCCAACGCTGCGCTTTGCTGAACATAGTGTTTTCACTATTGTTTGCGTTTTTCATGTTAAGCCTCCATTGCTAACAGTCGTTGTGCTATATCGCCTTGGGTTCATCTTATTCTCTGAAGTTGAAATAGATAACTGACACATGTCTCACTCATATAATTGTTTATAATAGAAAAGTGTGTTTTGCTTTCATGGTCGGAGCTCGATGACTCGCCATATCAACATTGTCGAGTTAACTATTTATACTAGGAATGGAGCTGAGTGAATTTCGTATATATGGCAAAAAGTATCGAGAATCAGTCAATCCACCACGATCCGTCCATGGAGCCCATGACGCATCTGGATTTGAACGAACAAACGCCGATCCGGGCTATCGCCAAACAGGTCGTTGAGCGGGCGGAAGTCGCGCTCCATCACCATCCCTGGGGACAGATGGTGTTCTCTGATACCGGCGTCGTGCAGGTCAAAACCCCGCAGGTTGCGTACTTGGTGCCGCCGCAACATGCAGTCTGGATCCCTCCTGGTGTTGCCCATGACTCTTCATTACTTGAAAAGGCAGAAATATTCTCTGTCTATATGTTCCAAACTAATTGTTACTTTCACGGCGAAACATGGCGTAAAGAGTGGGGAGTCTGTCGCTGTTTTCAGGTCAGTACTTTGCTCAGTGAATTAGTCAAGCGTATTGCAACTCAGACGACCGAAAAGATCGGCGAGCAGACATACAGTGCAATGTGCACTCTCATAAGCTCAGAAGTGAGGCAAGCTCAAAAAGTCGCTCTTGGCCTACCGATGCCAGAAGATAAACGGTTGCGACATTTATGCGACTTATTTCTTCAGTCACCGTTACAAACGACAACACTGTCTGCCCTCGCGGGTCAAGTAGGCGCAAGTGAGAGCACGGTTGCGAGGCTATTTAGACAGGAATTACAAATGACGTTTAGGCAGTGGAAACATCAAGCTCTTTTGTCGAAGGCTATCGATATGGCGGCGATGAGAGTGCCAACGGGTATCATAGCCCAAGAGCTGGGCTATGCGACTCATAGTGCGTTCTCTTATATGGTAACGTCTTTGGTTGGTAAGCCACCTAAAGCATTTTTATATCAAGATAAAAATGACGATAGTACGCCTAAAATGAATAAGTAGCGTGTTTTACCATTCTTTTTACAAGACCTTAGTTAAAGGTGAGGGTCTCGATTTAACATTGCCTCTCCGCATCTTCGCGCTTGATCACTTTGTGGCCTTCTTCAGTCACGCCATTTTTCCAATAGCTGCTGATGTAGATAAACTCGCGTTCAACATCACGATCGTTGCGGAAGTACTGGCGCAGTGCGCGCATGCTTTCAAATTCACAGGCACACCATACCGACACTTGCCCGGCTAACCAAGGCTGTGCTTTTACCGTTTCGGCCAATGTCGGGGTGGTTAGCCAAATAATCTCCATGCCTGCGGGGGCGTCGAGTGGTTGGGCATCTTCCGCGGTATCGAGCTGGATCACCGCATAGCCTTTGGCATCGCGAGGTAGGGTTTTGATCTTGGCTGATAGTGCCGGCAACGCGGTCATGTCGGCAACCATAAAGAACCAATCCGCGTCGCGATTAATCGGCGCAATCGTTCCAGGGCCGGCAATGTTAATGGTATCACCCACTTGGGCATTCAGCGCCCAGCGCGCGGCAAAGCCACAGTCGGTTCGTTCGATTTGGTGGCGAACCATATCCACTTCAATTTGCTGCTGATCAGGCATAAAGCGGCGAATGGTGTAGGTGCGCATCACGGGGCGCTCGCCCTCAGCTACGCTACTGAGATCAGTGCGTCCCGCTTTATCAAACAGTAACTTGATATAGCCGCCTTCACAGTCAGCGGGGAAGTTCGCGAATGCGTCGCTTTGTAAGGTCAAGCGTTGCATATTGGGTGTGACGGTTTGGGTACCGATAACGTGAGCGAGGTGATAGTTTGGCTGTTTCATATTATCTAACTTAAAATCATTATCATTTACAATTAATCATACCATCTGGATGCGGAATGTGTAAGTGCTTTACATTGTTTTACGCTTCTATGCTAGGCAATACCCCGAGAAGTGAGTAAGATACTGACGCATTATTATTACTAAAAAACAATTACATGGAGCAAAAATGAAGAAAGTCATACTCACGGGGGCGATGGCGGTGCTGCTGTCGTTGAACGTTTCAGCCTCTGAGCTTAAGCCGATCATGAAAGAAATGAAAATGACCTTCAAAGAAGCCGCCAGTGCACAAAGCATTGAAGCCATGCAAGCACCGGTCGCGAAATTAGAAACCTTGGTCGCGCAAGCCAAAGCCGGCAGCTACCCACCAGAAAAAGCGGATACCTTTATGGAAGGGTTCGATAAACTGGCGGTGACCCTGGATGAGATTGAGACGGCGCTGAGCCAAGGTGACCTCGACCAAGCAAAACAAGGCATGCGCCAAATCGATGCCTTGCGTGAAGAGTACCACGACAAACGCAACCCAAGCATTTGGCAGCGTTTATTCGGTTAATCGCGCAATCAGTGAACGTGACGACAGCGAGGGCATGACGGTGACTCAAAAAACGATTCTGCGCTATCCCTCGCTGTCGGTAGCATCTGCATTTGAGAAAGAACAGGCGCTGATCCACCGAGTAGAGCAGGGCGAACTCAACGAGGCATTACTGCTTTGGCAGCCAGATGCGCAAACCTTGGTGCTGCCGGCGGGCCAAAAATGGCCACAAACCCCTGAATTACGCCGCGCATTATCGTCGTTAGGGTGGCACGTACAGAGCCGACGGACTGGCGGCGCGCCGGTGCCGCAACTGCCCGGCGTGATTAACGTGTCTTATCTGACGGTGTGGCCGAATAACACCCCTTATCATATCCAGACGGCTTACCAGTATTTTTGCACCATTTTACAGTCTTTTTTCCATCAGTTAGGCATTGCGACCACGGTGGGTGATACGCCCGGATCGTATTGTGATGGTGACTACAACCTCAATATTGATGGCAAAAAAGTGGTGGGAACCGCCCAGCGTATCCTGCGTTTAAGCGCGGGTGCAGGAATGGGCGCAGACGATGCCAAACAAACGGTGATGCTGGCGCAAGCGTGTCTGCTGATTGATGCCGATTGCCAACATATTGTTGCCCCTGTATCGCTGTGTAATCAGTTGTGTGGTCACGCCGATCGCATTGAGGCCGAGGTGCATACCTCATTAGCTGCGCACCTAGATGAACTGCCGACAATCGAACAGTTGTTTCAGTTGTTGACTCAAGCGTTTATGGCGCGACCACCGCTTGTCGTGGGCAAGGCTTGAGGCCGCGGCTCAATATAGTATGCTTTAGCACTGTCATGCCTAAAATAAATCCCAAGGAGAGAGGAATGCGCGTCCATCTTGTTATTCACGAGGCGTTTGAAGGCCCGGGAGCCATTTTAGATTGGTGTGACGAGCGTGCCTATCATGTGACCACCAGTCATTTGTATCGGGGCGAGCCGTTGCCGGAAACCGGTGAAGGCATTGATCTGCTGGTGGTACTCGGCGGGCCGCAAAGTCCAGATACGCCACAGTCTGAATGCCCACATTTTGATAGCCCGCACGAGCAAGCACTTATAAACCAGTGCATTGAACAAGGCAGTGCGGTATTAGGGATTTGCCTCGGCGCGCAACTGATTGGTGAGGCATTGGGCGCGTCGTATCAGAAAAGTCCTGAGCCCGAGATTGGTTATTTCCCCATCCAGTTAACCGAAGATGGCCACATTGATGAGCATATGCCGCATTTTGCCCCACAAGAAATTGTGGGCCATTGGCACCATGATATGCCGGGGCTGACACCCAATAGTCGTGTACTGGCTAGCAGCGAAGGCTGTCCGCGCCAGATCGTGAAGTACGGACCACGGGTATATGGTTTTCAGTGTCACCTTGAATTGACACCTCTGGCGGTTGAAGGCTTATTGCACGCCGCCTATCCAGAGGGCGAGGCCGCTAACAAGCGCTTTATTCAAGACCCTGCCTCCATTCGCGCCTTTGATACGGCACCGATGAATGCGCATTTGTTTGCCTTTCTCGATAGCGTGCTGACCGACAACGATCTCGTCACTGAGTGGCTGTTTTAAGCGATTAGGTTAGGAGCACGGTAACCGTAACTGTGCTCCGCTGCTAGGCGTCATTGTTTGAGCTTCATCGTCTGAGCGCCATCTAACGCGTGTTAGTGCAACATGCCTTCACACACGGTAGTGGCATCATCATCCAATAAACTCAACTCAATAGCTACCTTCATCGCTGCTACCACATCACCCACCGGCATGCTCGGGGCGCGGTGTTTGCACGCTTGTGCTGGGCTGTAGGGAATATGAATAAAGCCGGCGCGTACCTCGGTGTGATGAGCCAGCGCATGCATCAAGCCATAAAACACCTGGTTACACACAAAGGTGCCCGCGGTGTAAGAAATACTGGCAGGATGATGGGCTTCGTTTAATGCGTTCGCTAAACGGTTGAGGGGTAAGGTAGAAAAATAGGCGTTGGGCCCAGATGGCACCACCGACGTGCCATGCGGCTGCTTACCGGCGTTGTCCGGGATGGGCGCGTTCTGATAATTGATCGCTACCTTCTCTAAGCTTATCTCGGCGCGGCCACCGGCTTGGCCAAGGGCGATCACCATCACCGGACTGAGTGATTCTAGCGCGCTGTGTAACGTCGGTAAGCTATCGTCAAAGGTGCAGGGCAGGCGCACGGCTTTAACGATGCACTCCTCATTGGGCTGCCAGCCTTCTAATGCTTGTGCCACTTGCCAAGATGGGTTTTCACTCTCGCCGCCGAACGGTTCAAATCCGGTTATCAATATCGTGTGCATCCAATGCCTCGCGTAAAAAAGCGGTAGAGCTGTACTCTACCGCAGGTTTACCAGCCAATCACGCAAAGGAAGATTTATTCAAACAGATAGAGATAATCCTCATAACCGGCATCGGCCATTTTATCGACGGACACAAAGCGCATTGCGGCTGAGTTCATGCAATAACGCAAGCCGGTGGGTGCGGGACCATCCTCAAACACATGGCCAAGGTGCGAATCCGCCACCTTACTACGCACCTCGGTGCGACTGAAAAACAGCGAGTTGTCCGGTTTGGTAACCACATACTGCTTATCGATGGGCTGCGTAAAGCTTGGCCAGCCGGTACCGGATTTGTATTTATGGGTGGAGGAGAACAGCGGCTCGCCCGAAACGATATCGACATAAATACCGACTTGCTTGTTGTCCCAATACGGGTTTTGGAACGCGGGTTCAGTGCCATCTTCTTGGGTGACTTCGTACTCTATGTCTGACAACATCGCGCGGATTTTTTCATCCGAGGGGCGCGAGTAGCGGTTATTCGTTGATGTCTTATCCTCCGCTTTTTGCGCATCGATCATTTCTCGCAAGGTGACCGGGTTGTCTTTGCGATCGTCACCAAAAATCTCGTCCAGATACTGATCGCGACCCGATGCGTAGCGATAATAGCTGTAACGTACGCTGTGGTTTTTATAATAATCCTGATGATAACTTTCTGCTGGCCAGAATTTCTCGAATGGGATCAACTCGGTTTTGAGCGGCTTTATGAACACGCCTAACGCGTCAATTTCCGCCATAAAATCGGCAGCAATTTGTTTTTGCGTTTCAGATCGATAAAAGATCGCGGGGCGATACTGCGGGCCGCGGTCAACGAACGAGCCTTGGTCATCGGTGGGGTCAATATGACGGAAGAACTGGTCTAACACCTGCTCATAACTCACCAAGTTGGGATCGTAGGTGACATCAATTACCTCGATATGCCCGCTGGTGCCGGACGAGACCTCTTTATAGGTTGGATTTTCAAGCTCACCGCCTGAGTAGCCAGACACCACATCAATCACGCCGTCGAGCTTTTCAAGATCAGATTCTGTACACCAAAAGCAACCGCCGGCAAGGGTCGCTTTTTGGTAGCCTTGGTCTGTAGTGGCGGTATCTTTCACCGCCGCATAACTTGCTATCGATAGCAAACTGAATACTGTGAACGCGATGACTCGCCAAATTGACTTACGCTGTTTCATTATTGCCTCGTTATCAGAGTTTGTCCGTGTAAGACCTGCTTACTGCGCAGAAACTTTCATCAACTCACTCATTTTTTATTGATAGCAATAGATAGCGTACAAAGTCATACAAGGATCAATAAGGCGGTTAGGATCACCAAAGCAACTGGCCTAACACAGGTGCAAGTAACACAGTGACCATGCCGGCAATCATCATCACCACGCTAGATACTACTCCTTCTTCGTGACCAATTTGATACGCTTTAGCGGTACCGGCACCGTGGGCCGATGCACCCAAACTGGCGCCGCGTCCCAAGCGTGATCGAATCGCAATCACGGTCAAAATACTTTCACCGATTGCCATCCCAATTACGCCAGTGAGAACCACAAACAGCGCGGTGAGATCGCTTTGCCCGCCAATCGCTTTGGTGGCTTCCACGGCAAAAGGAGTAGTAATTGAGCGCATCGCCAAACTGCGTTGCAGCAGTTCAGACAGCTCAAACACCCGCGCTAACACCACAGTACTGGTAATCGCGACCAGCACCGATACAGTCACGCCTATCGACAGTGACAACCAATGGCGGCGGATGAGCGCGCGGTTATCATACACAGGGATCGCAAACGCCACAGTCGCCGGGCCCAGAAGCCAAAGCAGCCAGTAAGATTGCGCCATGTAGTCTTGATACGGGATCTTAAACCCAACCACCACCGCGACAATCAGCAAGGGCGCGAGCAACAATGGCATCACCAGAATGGAGGGGTGGCGGCGATACAGCCATTTGCTCATGTAATAAAAGCCAAGGGTCATTAAAAAGCAGGTAATGCTCAATAGCGAGGCATGAAGCCAAGTCGGTAAGGCAGACATCATGGCTTAGCACTCCGGTTTTAGATCAGGGTGGTGCGCGTGGTGGTTACTGCGGCGGCGTGCCATTTTAACCTCAAAACGATACACTTTATCGACCACCCAAGCGGTTGACGCAATCACCATCGCGGTACTTAAAATCAGGACAACCATGATCTTACCGCCTTCTTGCAGCAATAAATCTTGGTAGTTGACCACCGCCACCACCGCCGGCACAAAAAACAGCAACATCTCGGCTAACAGCCAGGCTGCCCCGCGACGCAACCAATCGGCACGGACAATTTTCAACATTAATGCGCCTAACAACAGCAACATACCGGTGAGGTTGGCCGGCAGCGGAATAGCAAAGGTGGTGACCAACCAATCAGACAAGAACCAAATGCCAGCAAGGACAAAGACTTGTAGTAGGGTAAGTAAGGCGTTTTTAATCAATTGCATCGAAGGCGTGCCAAGAATCTGTGAGATGGCTCATAGTTTACGTCTTAGCAGAGAGTGAATAAAGTGACTTTTTTTTATTTAAACTATGCCAAAATGGCATGGTTGATGATTAGCTTTTAAGGGCCGTTTATGGATATTCGTGCGTTGCGCTATTTTATTGCTTTGGTGGAAAAGCAGAGCTTTACTGCCGCATCGGCGTCGTTGCATGTGACGCAACCGACAATCAGTAAAATGGTGCGTAACCTTGAGCAAGATGTGGGTCAGCCATTGTTGCACCGAGAGGGAAGGCGGTTTTGGTTAACCGATGCTGGTGAGGTGGTGTATCAGCGCGCGCAGAGCATTATTGCTGAGTTTGAGCAGCTAAATACCGAGCTCGACGATCTTAACCAATTGGCGCGCGGCCAGCTTAGATTGGGGATGCCACCGATGATAGGGCCGCTGTATGCCAATGTGTTACGTGAATACCGTCAACGTTACCCAAATGTCGCGCTCAGTATTGTTGAATACGGGGGGCGGCGCACCGAACAAGCCCTGATCAATGGTGAGATTGATGTGGCAATCACCATGCTCACCGACACCCAGCTCGAGTGCTTGCAAAGCTTACCCTTACAAACTCACCCCATTTATGCAGTGCTACCTAACCAAGCCGCGTGGCGTGCGCAAAAAAGCCTGACGTGGCAGGCAGTCAAAGACGAGCCGTTTTATCTGTATAGCGCTGAATTTACCTTAAGCGATCGGATTATTGCCCGCTGTGAAGAGCATGGTTATCAGCCCACCATTGCCGCGCGTAGCAGTCAGTGGGATTTTTTAGCCGCCTTGGTGAAAAGTGGTGCAGGGGTAGCGTTTTTACCCGCGCCCTTATGTCAGCGCCTCAGCGCCAGCTTGGAAGACAGTGAGTTATTGCTGGTGAAACCGATAAGCCCGGCGATTGAATGGCAACTCGGGTTAGTCTGGCACGGCGAGCGCTATGTCTCACGCACCGCCGAGGCTTGGATGCAGTTGTGTCAGTCGACAGAGGTGCATCGATAGACTCAGTGCTTTGATCTACAACGCCTCTTTGTACGCAATATGGTGGGGATCTTAAATTCGATGCATAGAGACAGCGTGATGTGGGACGAAGAAACTCGCTAAAATTTAGTGATTGACGACATACTCGTTATAACACAGTTTTACACGTCATCTTCCGACAACATTTGACGACAATTACGAACTGTTAGTACGCGGATCTCATGGCTTAAGCTATAGATAATACGATAGTGACCAAAAATTATTTCACGATAGTTAGTATTGGGCAGTTCAGGAACAAAGCGCCCCATTTCAGGCATACTTCCAAGTAGTTCAGTTTTGTCAAAAACTTCGTTTACCCACTTTTCCGCCGCAGGTGGATTATCCAAAGAAATAAATTCCGCTGCATCGCCTAATTTCTGAAGCGCTAATGGAGACCAAACTACTTTCATTTCTTAATGCGCCCCAGTACTTGAGCACGAGCATCATCATTTGAAACACCAAGGCCTGATGCTAATTGAGCTTCAGCTGTACGCATTTCTTCCAGTAACTCGATCTTCTCTTGCATTGCTTCATACTCTGCAACATCGAGAACAACAGCTACACCTTTGCCATGCTGTGTGATGACCAATGGACGGCGAGTCTCATTGATTTGTTTGATGTAAGAAGCTACACCTGCACGAAATTCAGATAACGGCTGAATATCTTGATCGAAATGAATACGACTCATATTGAACCTCAAGTTGTACAAAGTAACGTACGAACTATAGTTCAATTAACCGTTTTGAGCAAGGAGTTGGGGTTGTTCCTGTGTTATAACATCGTATATTGCGCATACGCGATGTCCAAAACCGTTATACGCACTATCATTCATCTTACGAAGCATACCACTAGGCTGAAATTTGACGTGCGTGAAGGCAAGATGACGGCTATGGGCGATAAAACCTATTCGACGAGCAATGTGCGCGAGCTCTATCTCGCGCACTGCTCTGGTTGGGATGCGGCTGTGCCCGTCGATGCCGATCAGTGCGATTGCGCTGAATGGGTGGTGGCAGAGCGCGTTGCTTTTGTGGTTTGGCGCGTCGGTTGCGGGCGCTTTTGGTTGCGGTGGATTTGATATTGTTGCCACGCAAAGGTCACCACAAAACAGCCTGTGAGTAGCAATACAATGGTCGGGCCTGGTGCACTGTCGAGGTAAAACGACAGAGTGACGCCGCCCACGGCGGTGACTAAAGCAATTGCACAGGCAATCCATAACATGCGGCTAAATTGCTTGCTGAGCATAAAGGCGGTGACGCCCGGTGCAATCAACATCGCCACCACTAAGATAATCCCCACTGCATGTAAGCCCGCCACAATGGTGGCAATCATTACCGAGAGTAAGAGCCAGTGAAGCTTTTGCACGGGGAGCCCGAGCACGCTGGCTTGTGCGGGGTCGAACGAGAGCAGCATTAAATCTCGCCCTTTAAGCAGCACCAGCGCAAGCACGACTAAGCCAGTGATGGCGGCGGTGAGCAGCTGTTGGTGGTTAATCCCCAACAGGTTGCCAAATAGAATATGATCAAGGTGCAAATCAGACGGGAATTGGCCTTGCAAAATCAGCCCCAGCGCGAAAAAGCCAGAAAACACAATCCCCAGTAAGGTGTCTTCTTTCACACGGCTATTTTGTTTGAGCCAATGCACACTGGTGGCGCATGCGGAGCCCGCGGCAAAAGCGCCAACAATCAGCGGCAGGCCAAACAAGTTTGCCAACACCAATCCCGGCAGCACCGCGTGAGCCACGGCATCGCCAATTAACGACCAGCCTTTTAATACTAAATAGCAAGAAAGCAGCGCACAAGGCAGCGCCACCAAGATGGCCATTAGCAGCGCATCTTGCATAAAAGTCAGTTGATACGGATTCATTGCAGTGCCTCCTGACGTTTGGCGCGCCGCGCAAGGATCCCGTGTTTTGGGCCGAACACAAAGGCAGCTAAGAAGAGTCCCACTTGGGCCAGCACAATCAGTGCGCCCGCGTTAAGGTTGGCGAAATAGCTGATGTACACCCCAAACAGTGAGGTGAATGTGCCGATGACACCACTCAGTACCAACACGGGCCCAAAGCGATCACTCAATAAATAGGCGGTGGCACCGGGGGCGATCACCAAGCAAATCACCAAAAAGGCACCGACACTTTTAAGTGCCGCCATGGTGCAAGCACTGAGCAGCGCAAAAAACAGCACTTTGAGCCCCACGACTGGTAAGCCAATGCAGCGGGCGTGGCTTTCATCGAAAAAGGTCAGCATAAAATCACGCCATTTCACTGCCAGCACGGTGAGGCTCACCAAGGCAATGATCAGCATTTGCATCGCATCGAGCGGGGCAATGGCGAGCAAGTTGCCCAGCATAATTTGTTGAATATCGACCGCGACGGGCGAAATCGAGACCAAAAAGAGGCCGAAGGCGAAAAAGCTCGAGAAGATTAAACCGATGATCGCATCTTGTTTTATCTGGCTACGTTGGTGCAAAAAAAGCATCACACTCGCGGCCATACCGCCGGCAACAAAGGCGCCGAGTGAAAAGGGCAAGCCCAGCATATAAGCGCCGGCAACGCCCGGTACAATCGCATGGGAGAGGGCATCACCCATCAGCGACCAACCTTTGAGCATCAAAAAAGCCGAGAGCAAGCCGCACACGCCGCCAATCAAGGTGGTGACCAGCAATGCTTTTTGCATGTATTGATAGGCGAGAGGATCGAGTAAGCTCATTCGCGCCGCTCCTGCGCGCTTTGTTCGCGCTTGCCATACACCACCAAGGGTCGTTCATCGTCGGAAATGACTGACAGCTCGCGCGGATCGGCGTCTTGGTGGAGTTTCTCACTGGGCATCACATACTGGCGCAGTTTGCCACCAAAAATGGCACTCAGGTTCTCGGTGGTAAACACATGTTCGGTATGCCCGCCTGCCACCACCGCGCGATTGACCAGCACGGTGCGATCGCAAAAGTCGGGCACGGTGCCAAGGTTATGGGTGGCAATTAAAATGGTTTTGCCTTCGTCTTTGAGCTCGAGCAACAAACGCATAATCGACTCTTCACTGGTGACATCTACGCCAGTAAAGGGCTCATCCAGTAAAATCAGCGGGCTGTGCTGAGCCAGCGCGCGGGCAAGAAAGACGCGCTTTTTCTGTCCGCCGGACAGTTCACCAATTTGACGCTGGCGAAAGGCTGTCATACCAACGCGGGCTAAGGCCTCATCCACCGCTTGATGATCCGCCGCTTTGGGGCGACGCATAAATGACATCTTGCCGTAGCGGCCCATCATCACCACGTCTTCCACTAACACCGGGAACGACCAATCGATTTCTTCGGATTGAGGCACATAAGCGACCAAGCCTGCTTTTTGCGCTTGCTTAATGGGAGTGCCGTTCACCGCAATGCTGCCACTGCCGGGATTCACAAACCCCATGATCGCTTTAAACAAGGTGGATTTGCCGCTGCCATTGGCACCCACCAAGGCAGTGATGGTTTGCGCTGGCAGCGAGAAGCTGGCGTGCTCAAGGGCACACAGGCCGTTTCGATAGACGACACGCACCTCGTTGACATCTAACACACTGGGCGTGCCATCGGTTAAATCATAGTGCGTCATGGCGCAACCCCGCTAACACGGTTTCTGTGGTCACTGTCAGTAAGGATAGATAATCAGGCACCGGTCCGTCAGCTTGACTGAGCGAATCGACATATAAAATGCCGCCATAGCGCGCGTCGGTTTCGGCGGCGACTTGTTTGGCGGGCGCATCAGACACGGTGCTTTCGGAGAACACGGCACGCACTTGGTGTTCTCGTACGGTATCAATCAGCGCGCGAACTTGTTGTGGTGTGCCCTGACGCTCAGCGTTAATCGGCCATAAATAGGCTTCGTTGAGGTTCAAATCTCGCGCTAGATAGGAAAAAGCGCCTTCACTGCTTACTAGCCAACGCTGGGATTCGGGGACAGCGGATAGCGCGTCTTGCGCACGAGCGAACACAGCTTGAATTTTTGCCTTGTAGGCCTTGGCATTGGCTTGATAATGAGCTTGATTGGCAGGGTCGTATTTAATCAGGGCTTGCGCAATGTTATCAACGTATTGCATTGCATCAGAAGGGGACATCCACGCGTGCGGGTTGGGTTTGCCACGATACGGGCCTGAGGCAATCACAATTGGCGCCACTCCGTCAGATAGGATCACATTCGGTACCTTATCAATGTGCTGGAAAAAACGTTCGAACCAGCGCTCTAAGCCTAATCCGTTCCACATCACCACATCCGCATCTTGCGCGCGCAGAATATCTCCTGGAGTGGGTTGGTAATTGTGGATCTCAGCGCCGGGTTTAGTGAGCGACACTACCTCGGCATGCTCGCCCGCTACGTTGCCAGCCATATCCGCGAGAATGGTAAAGCTGGTCACCACTTTTAACTTGTCCGCGTGTTTTAATTGGTCGGCGTGCGCCATCGGAGAGAGCAAGAGCGCCGCAATAATTAGCAGGTGTTTTCTCATAAGCGTTAATCTCGTTCATTATGCATGTGACTACGGCGCGATATCGCCAGCCGATCATACTTTAAAGATAACGGTTATGATAATCATTCTCAAGTGGGTGTTGGTAAAAAGGGCACACGAGGCGCCCTGTCGTCACGTTTCCTGTGATCTTTTACTAATCACGAATGGTGTCGTAGCGAGCCCATTCCATAATGGTCCAATCTTTCTTCTGCGCGTGCAGGCTTAAGTGCGGGTCGGGATTGACGGCAAAGGCGCTGTCGACTTGCTCAAGCAAGGGGACATCCCAGTGCGAGTCACTGTAACCATATGTGTGGCCGACAGTGTCATGACGGTCAGATAGCCATGCCTGCATGTAGTCGTGCTTGCCACGATAATCACGCACGCAATGCGATATGCTGCCCGTATATACGCCATTTAATGTTTCAAGCTCAATCGCAATCACGGTATCGAGTTTGAGCAGTTTGCCAATCGGACGCGCTAGGTGGGCGGCGGTGTTGGAAACTAACACACAGTGATCGCCGCGGTTGCGATGCCACTCGATACGCGCTAATGCTTGTGGTACCACCACGGGAGCGACGTGCTGATCGATAAAGTCGGTGGCCCAAGCAGCCACGGTTTGAATCGATTTTCCTTTGACCGGGATCAGCTGCACTTGCATATATTGCTCAAGGTTGATGCGGCCTTTTTTAAAATCCAAATACGCCCGCTTCTCTTGCTCGACCACGTTTTGCGGGGCGAGATTGCACTGGCAAAGGTATTCCAGCCACGCTTGTTTGGTGTCGGTAGCGACCAAAGTTTCGTCTAAGTCGAAGAATGCAATGTTAATAGGTAATGTCATAGCTAAACTAATTTTTCTGTATTATTGCCGCCATCGTAACTAGAGACTATGACGAAAAGGTTTCAGTGTTGATGCGACAAAAAAGCCTTGGCATGTGGCCAAGGCTTTTTTAGTTTACTGAGTCTAGCAAGTTACTGGCGAATGCCTTCTACGTGCAGCTCCATATCAACGTATGTGGCAGGGCCCATAGTGGGAATACCAAAGTCTTCTAGCTCCAGGCGGGTGTTACCCATAAAGCCAGCGCGGTAGTTGCCCCAAGGATCTTCACCGTGACCGACGAGTTCAGCGTCGATTTCAATTGGCTTAGTTTGGCCATGCAAAGTGAGATCGCCTGTAATGGTCATCGAGCCGTCGCCGTTGTCGGTTACGTTGGTGCTTTCAAAGGACGCTTGGCCATATTCGCCTACATCCAAGAAGTCACCGCTACGAATGTGCTTATCACGCTCAGCATGGTTAGAATCAATACTGGTTGTATCAATCGTCACCGACACACTTGATGCGCCAATGTTATCTGGGTCGAATTCAAATTGGCCGTCAAACGTATTAAAACGACCTTTGGTAAAGCTGTAACCTAGGTGTGGCACTTTGAAGTTGACCGAGGCATGTGCGCCTTTGGTGTCAATCATATAAGTGTCTGCCAGTGCAGGCCCAGATAAGAGTGTCGCGGCGCTCATTCCCATGGCTAACATGAGTTTTTTCATTTCGGGTTTCCTCCGATCATCTTCCGTAACGTATTGTCTTTATCTTTAAAATGGTGTTTAAGTGCCATAATGGCATGGCCTGCTGCTAACACAATCAAGGTGATGGCGACGTAGTAGTGTATATCGCCAGCAATGTCTGATTGATTGGGAAACAGCTCCCCTGCGCTCGGCACGGTAAACCAGGTGAATACTTCAATCCCGCGTCCGTCTGAGGTTGAGATCAAGTATCCAGAGACAAACAGTGTGGCAAGGAGCAGGTAAATAGTATGATGGCCTGCTGTTGCCGCTTTACGTTCCCAAGCCTTACCTTCAACGGTGGGCATAGTGTGTGTTGCTTTCCACACAAGTCGACCAACAGTCGTTATCGCTAGTAATATGCCTATCGATTTGTGCCAGTGTGGCGCAGTTTGATACCAACTACTGTAGTAGCTCAAGTCGACCATCCACAATCCGACAGCGAAAAGGCCAACGATAACGAGACTCGATAGCCAGTGTAGCGTACGCATAACGCGATCGTAGCTATTTTTCGGTGTCATTTGTTCCCGCTCCCAATTACTAATCCAACACAGTATATAAGGTGAACGACAATATAGAAGCTGTTCACCTTGAACATGATGTTCGAATAATTCTAACGAACTCTGTGCGGTGTTACGACTCGTTAGCGGTCCAGCTTAGGCTTAATGAGACAGAGTCGGCAAATCTGAGTGCATGCGGCTTATCAATGGTCACTTGTGCGTAGCGCACCCAGTGATGATCACGTGTAATCTCTAAAACACCCGCAACCAGCTTTTCGAGTAAGAGAAAACGTCCGTTCTCAACATAGTCAATAATCGCTTTGGTTATATCTTTGTAATTGAGTGCATCATCAACGTTGTCTTCTTCACACGCCTTGTGGCCTCGATAATGAATCTCGACATTGATGACTACGTCTTGTTTTTTCTCCTGCTCGTCAGGATTAAACCCAATGTAAGTACGTAGGCGCAGGTTGGTTATTTTAATCACAGCGTCGTTCATAGTCGTTTCCTGGTCACGAAAGTTAGATAAGATGGCGGCCGCCATCAAGTTTGATGGATTGGCCAGTCATATGTTGACTCGCAAGGATAAATTCGCATGCATTCACCACTTCTTGCTCACCGGGCACCGATCTTAATAGTGACTTACGGCGTGCTTTTTCTCGATAGGCTTCATCATCGCCATCATTAAACATGATTAATGCTGGTGAAATACTGTTCACTTTGATTGATGGTGCCATTTTCTGTGCAAACGAGAGGGTAAGATTTTCGAGCGCAGCTTTGCTGGTGGCATAAGCGGTGTGTTTGGCACTGCCTTTTTGCGCGACATAATCGGTGAGATGGATAATATCACCCTGTTGCATCCAGCGGGGCGCGGCCATATTGATGAGATAAGGTGTTTTTGCATGGATTTGCATCATGTTATCAAACAGCGATGCAATATCTTGGCTGTGTTTCTCACTGTCCCAAGATGACGCATTGTGGATTAATGTATCGAAAGTGGGATTTAAAGCATCAATGTGGTCAATGAAGGAATAAACGCCCTCATCCGTTGAGAAGTCTGCGTGCAAACAACGCGCGCCCCGCGCTCTTAAATCGGCCACTTGAGGGCGCTCGGTACGATAAGATAACGTTACCTGGTGACCCTGATTGAGAAAGTGGCAGGCGAGTGCGTAGCCAATGCGCTGTCCGGCGCCGGTAATCAATATATGCTTTGTTGTCACGCGTGTTCCTTTGCATTTATGTATGGATGGCATCAATAACAAGGATTAACGGTTCTATTACGTTTCATGCACTTATCGCGATCAAAGATAGCGTCATATTGCACATAACGATAGCATTTACCCAGTTAACTCGCTGATTTCGTGCCATAAGCAACAAAATTGACACCCGATGTCGTGTTTGAAGAAGGGAAAAGAGATGAAAATTTGCCAATGGGCGCAGCACAGTGAATCTGAACGCGTGTATCACGATACCGAGTGGGGCGTACCGACATTTGATGATCAAGCGATCTTTGAGTTCATTTGTTTAGAGGGCGCGCAAGCAGGATTAAATTGGCGGCTAATACTGGAAAAACGGCAGGCTTATCGTGACGCTTTCTCTCACTTCGATTTTTATCAGCTTGCCGCGGTGGCTGAACCAAATATTGCTGAGATCATGGCCAACCATGAGATTGTCCGTAATCGACTGAAGGTGGCCTCTGTGTTTACCAATGCCAAGGCTGCAGTAACGCTGGTGGAACAGTACGGATCATTGGCTAAGGCACTTTGGCAGTTCACTGACGGTGTACCGATTGTGAACCAGCATCAATCAGATGCCGATGTGGCTACTGCGACGGACGAGTCCCGTGCCATGAGTCGCTTTTTGAAAAAGCGTGGATTTAAGTTTGTGGGAGAAACCATTTGTTATTCGTTGATGCAAGCGCTGGGCATGGTCAATGATCATGTCGTCACGTGTCCGCGGTATCAACCCTGTTGCGAACTGGCCGATTCGGTAAAAGCGCACACTCAGAAGTAACGGCGGAATTGCCAGAATCGCGCTTGCCAGTAAGGATTATCAATTCGTGACACTGTCACACCCTTGGAAGCTGACGCATGCATAAATCGCTGCTCACCAAGGTAAACACCAACATGACGCAAGCCTGGGCGGATATGAAAGAACACCAGGTCGCCTTGTCGTGCGGATTGATAGTCAATGGCATAGCCGGTTTTTGCTTGGCCATGGGTGGTGCGCGGTAGTGGCGTGGCGAGCGCTTCTTGATAGACGCGTTGCGTATACGCTGAGCAATCGATGCCTTGGCGTGAGGTGCCTCCCCACCGATAAGGGGTGCCTTGCCACTGATTAAACACTTGGTTCAGCGTATGGGTTAAGGCTTGATCGCTGACGTTGTCGGTTGACGACGGCAAAGGCGACACCGCAGGCGAATCATGCTGGGTTGCGCAGCCGGTAAACAATACACTGACAACGCTGATCAATAAAAGTGGTTTCACGCACTGCCCTTAATACAATTCCGCCCTGCCTCTTTGGCTTTGTATAACGCCTTATCCGCTAATTTTAAGACGTCTTCGGGCGTATCTGCCTGCGAGGCATCGGCATATCCGATACTCACAGTAATGTTAACGGGCTTTTTATCGCTCGCTCGCCCGCGTTTTTGTAGGCCTTGTTTGTCATCATGAGGTCGAGATTGATCGCGTAGCACTAACGGGTAGTGAGCAATATCTTCGCGTAATGCGTCGAGAAAAGGTAAACAGTGCTCAGTGGTTTTGCCTTTGAACAATAAGGTGAATTCTTCGCCGCCATAACGAAAAGCACTGGCGCCTCCCTCACAGCACGCCATTTGCTTAGCCACAAGCTTAAGTACATCGTCACCGATTTCGTGGCCATAGGTGTCGTTAAATTGCTTGAAGTGGTCAACATCGAGCATGGCTAAAGTGTAGCGACGACCAAGGTGTTTTAGTTCATCTTCGAGTGCGCGTCGTCCCGCAATTTCGGTGAGCCCGTCGACGAACGCTAATTGATGGCTGAATGATACTTGGTTGGCAACCAACAGCAGGCCTGCGAGCGAAAATACGAGTGACGATATAAACGGCACATAAAAAAACACCAAGGTAATCGTGCTGCATAATACGCTAATGAAAGCCGCATGATCTTCAATGCTATTTTTGCGCAAAAGGCGAAGAGTACTGATACAAATTAAAATAGAGAGCAGCACAATCAGCAGCACGGGCATGGGGCTAACCGACGCCGCCCTGACTAAAATAGGATGCTGCTGAAAATAGGAAGATAACTCGCCGAATTGCTGCACCAATAGCGCACACCACCCGATTTCCATACCTATAGCGAGAAAAAAGAACACCCCAAACCGAGAGGTGAGCTTTTGGTCGCGTACGATGATCATATAGAGCAAATTAATGGGCAGCGCGACTGCTAAAAGCAAGTACTCAAGATAAGTCGTCCCTTGCTCAAGCGGGGATTGAAGTCGCGTTAGGATAATCGTGTATCCCACTAATAAGATAATGACCATCATGCCCACGCGTGCGCTTTTGAACAGATGGCTTAAAAGCAGCGCAGTGAGCAAAAGAAAATAGGGGGCAGCATAGATGAGGTTGTAATAGGGGGCGAGTGAGGTGACCAAAGGGTGATAACCTGCCGCGAGGAGTAACAATAAAGCAATCGGGGTCCCCATTCGGACCGCAGATGAACGTAAAAGCCCCATGAAACCTCTTCAACGGGTTGAGGTAACACCATTAGCTATCACTTTTTAACGACTCGCTAGGCACGTAGGCTGTGATAATTGCAATGGTTTAATGATAAACGTTATTTAATGATTAGATTATCATTCTCCAGGAAAAAAGAAAGCCAAGCAATGGCTTGGCTTTCTATCAAGTTACCAACAGTAATTAGCTTTCAGTCGTGTCCGAGAGCGTGAATACCTGTGTTGGTTTGGCAACAATCGAACGGGTGGTCTCTTTAATATCAGCAATAACCACTTCTAGGCTATCGCCAAGCTTGAACTCAACGTTACCGTCGATAGTCACTGTACCTGTCTCTTTATCACAGGCAATCCGGGTTTTGTTGTCCAAGATCAGTGAGCCAGGGATAAACGCCGGTGCACCATTTTCGAGTAGGCGGACACGCATACCTGCGCGGTTAATATCAAAGATCTCTGCGGTATACCGAGTCTGTGCTTCAACTTCTGGTTTGAGCAAACGGGTATAAAGCCAATCAGCCACGTCACGCTCGGCCATACGGTGATGTTTACGGTGGCCGGCAAGCTCTTCACCCACGGTATCGGCCGGGGCATTGGCTTCGGTTTCGCCGCGAATAATTGCTTTAAGCAAGCGGTGGTTGATCATATCACCGTATTTACGGATAGGTGATGTCCACGTGGCATAGACATCTAAGCCCATTGCGTAGTGTGGCGCAGGCTCATGACCAATCTCACTGTATGCTTGGAAGCGGCGCAAGCGGTTATCAAGATAGGTGGTGTCTAGGCTGTTTAACCAGCGACGGAGTGCACTGAAGCCTTCGACGGTTGCTAGGCTTTCGCTGTCCGCCTCGCCGTCGTGCGCTTTTACCAGCTCGACCACATCGTCGAGCTTTTCACTGTTAAAGCCAGCATGGGTATTAAAAATACCGAACCCAAACGATTCGCTTAGCTTACGACCCGCGCAAATGTTAGCGCTGATCATCGACTCTTCCACAATGCGATTAGCAATACGACGCTGATCCGTGTGAATAGCAATCACATCGTTATCTTCACTGAGTTCAAAACGATAATCAGGGCGATCTGGGAAGGTCACTGCATGAGTTTCACGCCATTGAATGCGTGCTAACGCAAATTGGTGAAGCTGATGAATCTGGTCAGCGATCGCCGGTGTTTGCGGTTGCCACTGAGCTTGCTCGCCTTGCTCGATGTAATCCGACACCTTGTCGTAGGCTAGCTGGCCATGTGATTGGATCCATGCGGAGAAAAACTCTGCGTCATCGGCAATGGTGCCATCCGCGGCAATATTGAAGGTACAACAAAGTGCAGGGCGCTGTTCGTTTTCACGGAGGGAGCACAAATCATCACTGAGATCACGCGGTAGCATCGGGATATTGCGCCCAGGTAGATAAATGGTGAATCCGCGATTACGTGCAACCTGGTCGAGTTCATCATCCGCATCAATATAGGCGGTAGGATCGGCAATTGCCACTGTCATGCTAAAGCCACCTTGTGGGTTGGCTTCCACATACAGAGCATCGTCCATATCTTTGGTCGATTCACCATCAATGGTCACAAAGGGAAGATCGGTGAGGTCACGACGCGTAAGCCCCTGCTCTAACATTGGCCATGCGTCTTTAGGCGCAGGCTCTTGGTTAGGTAGGTTGTGCTTGGCTAAGGTGACCCACCAAGGGGCAATTTTGTCTTCTGCGTCGGTGATCTTTTCACTGATTTCGCACAAAAAGTGGTCATCTCCTTTAAGAGGATGACGCGTCAGCGATGCAACGACCCAATCACCTTCTTTTAAGCCGTCTTGTGACAGGCCGCGCTTTGTTTTCGCGCGTAAGGCGTCTTTCATTTGTGGATTATCAGGCACGACATTCAGACGGTTACGAACCCACTGCACGCGACCGATAAAGCGATCCAAACTTGGTTCAACCAGTGTTTCTGGCTCTGCCACTTCCCGATCTTTTTCAGTACGAACAATGGCTTCTACGCGGTCGCCATGTAGTACCTTTTTCATATACGGTGGTGGGATAAAAAAGCTGGTTTTGTCGTCAACTTCGAGAAAGCCGAAGCCTTTCTCGGTGGCTTTTACCTGTCCTTCTTTTTTGGGCAGGGTTTCTTGGATCTGTTGCTTTAACTGCGCGAGCAGGGGATTGTCTTGAAACATAACTTGGGTCTCGATTAACGGATCGCCACACTATACGTATTCACTGTTTCAAAACCAACCCGTGGCAATAAAATCCTGTGAACCACACCAGGCTCCTCGTGCTCTGTTTTGTTTGTATTTTTTTTGTCCACTATTTGTTGGCTTCATCGACAAGCTGTGAGATATATGTCCATGAGGTCTGTTTTTTGTGAACTTGTTCAACTTTTTCTGGCTTTTTTGGTGTAAATAGCGCAGTATATTCACCCTTAATGACTGAGGCCCGTAGCGCTGGTGACTAACACTGTATAAAAGACAGTGTTTCATGGTTGAGCAGAACGCTGAAGGGGCCCCGTTTCGCTACACTCATAGATTGGGATCCCAATGCAAGAATCTGTAACCAAATTTCGCCAGTTAGATCTGGCCGACACCCTTTTGTCTGCGCTTGACTCAATGGGCTTTGAAACACCAACACCTATCCAAGCCGCCTCCATTCCTGCACTCCTCGAAGGTCGTGACGCACTCGGTAAAGCGCAAACCGGTACCGGTAAAACCGCTGCTTTTTCACTACCGTTGTTGAACAAAGTTGACCTAAACCAACACAAACCACAAGCGATTGTGATGGCACCAACGCGTGAGTTGGCGATTCAGGTTGCTGCAGAGATGAAAACGCTGGCACAAAACATCAAAGGCCTCAAAATTCTTGAGATCTATGGTGGTGCGTCGATTGTTGATCAAATGAAAGCGCTAAAAAGCGGCGCGCACATCGTGGTGGGAACACCGGGTCGTGTAAAAGATTTGATTAACCGTGACCGTCTTAAGCTTGACGAAGTTCATACCTTTATTCTTGATGAAGCCGACGAAATGCTCAAAATGGGCTTTGTCGACGACGTCACTTGGATCATGGAGCAGGCACCAGAAAGCGCACAGCGTGTTCTTTTCTCTGCGACCATGCCGCCAATCGTAAAACAAATTGTTGATCGCTTTTTGCGTGATCCCGCTCGTGTTGACGTGGCCGGTAGCAACCGCACTGTTGAAAAAGTAGAGCAACAATTCTGGGTGGTTAAAGGTGTCGAAAAAGACGAAGCGATGAGCCGTCTACTCGAAACCCAAGACACGGATGCATCGATCGTCTTTGTACGTACTCGCCAAGACACTGAGCGCCTGGCCGACTGGCTATCAGCTCGCGGCTTTAAAGCGGCAGCCTTGCATGGTGATATTCCGCAATCATTGCGCGAACGCACGGTCGATCATTTGAAACGTGGTGTGATTGATATTTTAGTGGCAACCGACGTGGTTGCGCGTGGTCTCGATGTAGCCCGCATCACCCACGTATTTAACTATGATATCCCGTTTGATGCTGAATCGTATATTCACCGTATTGGTCGTACTGGCCGTGCCGGTCGTGCGGGTAAAGCAATTTTGTTGGTCCGCACCAACCAAATGCGGATGCTGCGTACCGTCGAGCGTGTTACTCAGACTAAAATGGAAGAAATCCAACTGCCGAATCGCGATAAGGTCGCTGAGGCACGTGTCGCTCAACTGGCCAGTGAACTGGCTGAGAAGAAAGATGGCGATGCGATGGGTCCATTCGTTGAACTGATTGAGCAACTACAAAACGATATTGACGTTGATGCAACCACACTGGCTGCTATGTTACTCCAGCGCCAGCAAGGTAAACGTCCTTTGTTCTATAAAGGCCCAGACCCAATGATCGCGGCAATGGATCGTGAAAAGCAGCGTCGTGAACGTCGCCGTGATGAACGTCCAAGTGGTACTGATCGCCGTGATACCAACCCAGCTGACTGGGATACGTATCAGTTAGATGTTGGCCGAGAGCAAGGCGTACAAGTAAAAGACATCGTAGGTGCGATTGCTAACGAACTTGGCTTGAACAAGCAGAATATTGGTGCAATCAAACTCGCACCTGCTCATACGTTTGTGCAGCTGCCAAAAACCATGCCGAAAGAAGTCTTTGCGCAATTGCAAAAACTGCGTATTCGCCAAAAAGAGACCAATGCACAACGTGTTGAAGGTCAGATCATGCGTGAACGTCGTGGTGGTGACCGTAACGGCGGTGGCCGAGGCCGTAGTGACCGTGATAGCCGCGGTGGCCGTGGTGAACGTCGCTTTAACCGCGATCGTGGTAATGAGCGTCGCGCGCCTGCACGCGGTGAGCGTCGTCAAGCACAATAAATAGTTTAAAGCCGAGCAGTGATGCTCGGCTTTTTTGTTTGTGTCTGCGATGTAATGCCTTGTTCGCAGGGTATTAACGACGTGGATATAGGGCTTTTCATTGATATTGCTATGATGAAACAAGGCCGATAGAGTTAGACGGCGAGGTGGACTCGCCATGCCACTGTTGTTACGCGTGGTAGGTAATGGAGCCTACACACCACGGCGTGTTAATGATGAGTTGCCCCTGTCATGATTAACTTTCAAAATACACTGCGTCTTCTTGGCATGCCTGTTTTATGGATGGGCATCGTGCAATTTGTTTTCGGGCTTTTGTCGTTGTTTATTTTTCGCGACGGTGTCTCGACACTCTTTTTCTATCCCTCCTTACTCATGATGCTGGCATCATTAGTGATTTCTTGGTTATTTCGTAAAAGTAAGCTCAATCAGGTCACCTTTCGCGATGCCTTGTGGTTTTCAACGCTGACTTGGGTGTTGGTGGGGCTACTTGGCGGAATACCAATAAAGCTAGTGACAGGCGTTAACTTTGCCGATGCAACGTTTGAATCTATTAGCGCACTGAGCACCGCCGGAGCAACTATTCTCAGTGGTCTCGATGACATGCCAGCGGCATTTCTGCTGTATCGCCAATTTCTCCAGTGGATGGGAGGTTTAGGCGTCGTTATCTTTGTGGTTGCGGTGTTACCCATGCTCAACGTGGGGGGCATGCGGTTGCTTAAAGCAGAAACGCCAGGCCCGATCAAAGATGAAAAGCTATCGCCACGTATCGCTAAGACCGCACACTATTTGTGGGGGGTTTATCTGGTGATTACCTTGGCCTGCGCACTGGCGTATTATCTTGCGGGAATGAGCGCATATGATGCGATTGCACATAGCTTTTCCACGGTATCAACGGGTGGATTTTCAACCCATGACGCGAGTATGTGGTATTTTCAAAGTCATACGCTGCTTATGATTGCGAATGTCTTTATGCTATTGGGCGCGATTAACTTTGCGCTACATTTTCGTATTTTTCGCATCGGTTGGCGTGGTTTGAGGCTCTACATCGACGATGAGGAATCACGTGTGTTTCTTATTGTCGTGACGTGCATGTCGGCAATACTTGGCTTATATCTTTATAGTGAAGCACGCTACGACTCGCTGTGGGCCTCTCTTAGCTTTGCTGCATTTCACGTGGTGTCGTTTATTACCAGTACCGGCTTCGGTGCTGCTGACTTAAGTACTTGGCCGGCGGCCACGGCGTTGTTTTTGGTGTTTTGTGCCTATCTCGGTGGCTGTTCTGGCTCAACCGCGGGCGGGAATAAAATTATTCGTGACATCATTACGTTTAAAATTATCCGTCGCCAACTTCATCAATTGGTTCATCCGTCGGCAGTATTACCGATTCGGTATCAAGATAAAGTGGTGTCGAACGATGTGACCCAAGCGGTCATGGCGTTTATGTCGCTTGCCTCGCTGACGACCGGTGTCTTCACGCTATTAATGATGACAACCGGTCTCGATTTTTGGTCCTCTTTTACCGCTGTTGTGGCATGTATTAATGTCCTTGGCCCTGGGTTTGGCGAAGTGGGCAGCAACTTCCAGCCGGTCACAGACACCGGGATTTGGATACTCAATGTTGCCATGATCCTTGGGCGTTTGGAGTATTTCACCGTCCTTGCACTGTTTATGCCTCACTTTTGGCGTTGGTGAACCTGGCGGTTAAACAAGCTGTGTCGAGGATTCGGGTTGCAATGAAGCAACAAATTGCTCGATATGGTGATAGCGTGTATAGGGGTTTAAAAATACAGCTTTTTCTCCAGGAATAAACAAACATTGCCCGTGATGATCAAACTCTGTATGGGCAATGGATTCTACCCAATTTGTTTGTAGCTGTTTGCCTTTGCGGTTGAGGAAGTGTTGACGGTGAAACAAGCTATGTTGAGTGATGCTATCCACTTTATCACCAACGTGGTGAAGTGACTGCTCTTGTTGAAAAACGGCATCGACGTTTAGGGTTGCTGAAGGTTGATATAGACGAAAGGCGACTGTTGGCCCGAGATTATCTTTCGCAACAACTTTGCAGTGAGGAAGTGACGATAAGTGTGCTTTCAGGTATTCGGCATTTTGTAAGCCGTGTCCTACCATTGTTTGATAGCCGCGTTTGCCAAGCATATTCAACGCGCAATAACTCCCATAGACACCCGCGGCACCACGAGAACATTCTATGGTCGACTGCAAATGCGTTTGCGCTGTTTTGTTTGACTCGAAATAAGAGAAGTAGTGCGGATCTTGTTTTAGGTACTCCATATCGGCTTGGTGCTTAAACATCACCAAGCTTGCGGTATAGGGGACATATCCCCACTTTTGAAAGTCGATGGTCACAGAATCCGCAAAACGGAGTCCACGAATTTTTGGCGCTAATGCGTGAAGCTTCTCTAATAGATTGTTGTTCAAACCAATAGGGTTGGTGTCGAACGCGTAATCATTAAACATGATCAGTGGCCAGCCGACGGCGGCATCAACATGAATATGTGGTTTCACCGTGACATTAAAACGTTGGCAAGCTTGCTCATTAATGCGACAGACACGCTCAACATCGTCAATCGCAAATGTATCTGTCGTACCAAAGGTGAGTAAGACAGTAGGGACGGGAATGCCCTCGGCAAAACACTGATTGAGGGTGCGAGAAAAGTCATCCAGATCGAGCCGATTATTGCTATCGACTTCGATTCGGAGCGCTTGTCTGGGGATATCGGTGCCCAATAGACCTAAGTTCGTCATATTGGAGTAGTGACCCGCAAGTGAGTTAATCATGCGGAAGTCTTGCCCTTGCAACCCGCGTTGCCCGGAATGGGGGAACTGTTTTCTTAACCCCATTAAATATCCATACAAATTACCAAAGGTACCACCTTGCGTGAATATACCGGTAGATTGATCAGGATCGTAGCCAATGAGATTGGCCATTTGCCGGACTAACGTCTTTTCTAACTCGACCGATAACCCCGCATATTCACTGTAGACCAGGTTAGGATTGGCCATTGTGGCCAGTAATGCACCGTGTATAGCAGGATCGCACGGTGCGGTAATCACATTTTCGACCGATCGAGGTGACGTCCAGTCTTTCGAATGGGTTGCTGCTTGTAATGCAAGCTTGGGAAAGGTGGTGGCGCCTAAGTCACTTTGTGTGGGGATCTCGGTTTGTTGCTTCAGTAACACATCACTGCTTTCAAACGCAGGCTGCATGCCATTCGCAAGCCAGTGCGCTAATTCTGGTGTGTGATAAATAGGCCAACGCTTAGGATCACGATTAAAAAAATGTTGACGGATTGTTTGATACTGACTTAAAAAAACGGGCGTTAACGCGTGAGATATCAGTGAATGGGACATAACAACAACCTTTAACGATGGTGATCAGGCAGCGATAGTGCCGCCTGATCACGATGCTTAACGCAATAGGGAGTGATGGCTTTTGGCTAGTGACACTTAGCGCAATTTAAAGTTATTAACCATCCGATCCAACTCTTCGTTAGAGTGGGTGAGTGACTTGGTGGCGGCAGAGGTTTGATTCCCGCTATCCACGAGTTTGCTCACCATATCGCGGATCGACAACATGTTCTTACTGAGCTCTTCAGCAACTGAACTTTGCTGCTCGGTAGCCGTTGCAATCTGTGTACTCACATCGTCAATTTCAGTGACCGACGCGCTCATAATCGTCAAGCTATTTGAGACTTCCGAGGTTTTATCAGCTGTGGTTTGACATTGCTCTTTGGTTTTTTCCATCGCTTCAACCACGCTGGACGTGCCATCGAGTAATGCAGTGAGCATGTCAGAGATTTCGGTTGTGCTGCTTTGTGTACGCGCCGCTAACGCGCGGACTTCATCGGCGACAACCGCAAAACCACGGCCCTGTTCACCAGCACGTGCTGCCTCAATCGCCGCGTTTAACGCAAGGAGGTTAGTCTGCTCTGAAATATCGCCAATCACGGTTAAGACGTCACTGATCCGGTTTGCATCTGTATTCATGCTGGTAATACGGCCCGACATTTCTTCCACTTCATCAACCAGCGCACTGACCGTGACGACAGCGTTATCAACTACTTTTAGTGACTGATTGGCTTCTTTGCTGGCCGCTGCAGTAATGTTGTTAGATTGAGACACGTTCTCAGCAATACTCCGTGCGCTCTCGCTCATTTGAGTGATTGCGGTGACCACTTGCTCGGTTTCTGCTGAGTGAGCATCTAATACAGCTTCATTTTCACTGGTCGTTTGCGATAACTGGCTGATATTGGCCGAAATCGCCTGGCTGGACTCTGCCACGCTCAACATCATATTTTGTAAGTTTTCGACGAACCGGTTGAAGCCATCACTGATCTGGGCTAGGTCATCATTACCGTTAACGTCGAGGCGTGTTGTTAGGTCGCCCTCGCCGCGAGAGAGATCAAGGACCGCTTCTTTAAGCTTAAGGAGGGGTCGATAAGAGACTTGAATAATGCCATAAATGGCGCCCAGGCTGACGATCAAGAGTAATATCCCTGTGCCTACCGATTCGATTTGAGCATCGGTGACTTCAGCCAGTGCTGTTTTTTGATCGACAAAGACCATCAAGGTCCAGTATCTCCCCTCGGTCAAATTTACCCGTTGAAAGTAGCCATCAAATTGGATGCCGCTATAGGGAAACGTGAGGTGACCTTTTTCATTGCTGCGGAACATACTCTCCATTTCAGAGAAGTTTGCACTGACTTGCGACGGTGTTTTACCAATATCATTCGGATCATCACTGGCAAAAAAGACCGCGTTCTGATCGGTGAGTGTGGCTGCGCCGCCCGCAAAGCGCATTTGGCTTACCTGAGTGATCACATTTTGTAGCGGAATGTCCCCCAGTAAGGCACCAATAAACCGTCCATTCTCAAACACGGGTGCGACGGCACTGATCACTTTCTCACCTGTTACTTTGTCTGTATAAATTTCAGACAAATGAATGTCTTGGCTGGATTTAACTGCACGGTACCAATCACGATCGCGAAAATCGTATTCATTGGTGGTAATCCCGTCGCTTGAGTGATTTGACATATACGAACGGCCACTCTCGTAAGTCATAATCACATTAGCGATACCTGCCGTATCAGCAAGCATCCGTACTTGGGCAACATTCTCTGATTCGGTCAAATTTCTGGCAAAGTGCCCGGCGCCTTTTTCAACCGCGTTGAGTTGGGATTGAACTAATTGCTCTAATTCAAGCACATGGTGATCGACCTTATTTTGCGTTTGTTTCACCAGGGCACTGACCATGTTGTCACGTAATGACATCGCATTCAGCGAACCGAGGACGACCAGAGAGAGGGTCACAAGCAAACCCACTCCCAAAATAATGCGAGATTTAAACCCTAAGGTCATAGCGATTACCCCTTACTGAGCGTGCAGTAAACTGTCTAAAAAGTAAGGGTGAATTCCTTGCAAGGTAGGAACCTATTGCCCGCTTTTTTATGCGGTTATGATAAGACCACCAAGGAGTCACCCAGCCAACACTTTCTTTTACAAGATTGTCATTTTCTTTTAAAAGACTGTCAGTACAAGTTGCTTCATAAACAAAGAAGATTTCTTGATAAGAATAACACTAGAGTGGGTTCTACGATTTTGCCAACTTAAAAAACAAAAAATGTATGACAATCTAGCGTCATTTTAGCCTTGAGTGAGTCATGAAAATAAGACAGAAGAAGATGGTTTAAAACGGTACGTGTGGTAGAGAGGGAGGACAAACGTTATCGTATTTGCAGGCTGAGTGCGGTTCGGCACCAACTCACCGTGTTTGGTGCCTGAGTGTGTAAAACGTTGATCACGGTAAGTGTGAGTGAAGTACGGTTTCAGCGCTCGGTCGTATCGGTCGATGTTTCAGGGATAATAAAGGCCTCAGGTTGAGCGCGATACTTGTTAACAGATGATAAATAGACATCACGTTGCCAATCCACCAAAACATTGGCTTCTTGTTCGTAAAGGCTTTGTGGCGCTTGGTTATTCACCACTTTCCAGACGGCATACGCAGCTTGTTTATCAAGCTCTATTTTTTGTTTTTCGTCAGCTGGAAGGTTGGCTAAGTTGATATCCATTAGTACGTTCTCATGGTAATCGGAATGAATCGATCCTAACCGAGCAGGGTGTGCTCGGCAAGATTTACCCGCGATTAACGAGGTACTGACATTATAATCTATGTGTCTGTTACGCTGGTCGCCATGTATTGTATACCGACTGGAAAACAGAATGACGTTTGACGAGCAAGACAGACAAGCTCTGCACCAAACTTGGATGTCTTACAAAGCCAAAGCACGGATCACACAAAGCGAAATGGCAAAAAAGTTGGAAGTGAGCCACCTAACGTTTTCTCGCAGTATCCATGGTGATGGTGTACTAGAGAGCCGGTTTGTATTCGCCTTTTGTCATGTCATGGGCGTTGAGCCAAACAAAATTTTGCCCAGCTTACGTAATCGTGAGCAAGTTAGCCAAGACGTATTAGTTACCAACAAAGTCGTTGTTGATGGTGATATTGAAGCGGTTTACTACGAGGGCCATACGGTGATTATCGAATACCGTAAGCCGCTGGCGCCATCAGATGATACGACGCTTGAACGGGTTTCTTGAGCGACGAGCAGGTTCTGGCCGTTGTGGATCAGGCCTTTGTGAGAGCTGAGCCATAATTGCCGCACGTTCGTCGTCAGTCATTTTGCCCCAGTTGATGATTTCATCGAGTGTGCGCTTACAGCCGACACAGACATCGTCTTCACGACGACAATGACCAATACACGGGGTTAACACAGACGCTCCTTAACCTATCACGGGAAGGTAACGGACAGCCCGGCTGGCTACCCGTTACCTTGTTATGGCTCTTTGTTTTGAGTATATCGCGTTGTTTAACGTGTCACCATGCCTCTGGCTTGCTGAGCACGCTCTTCATCACTGGCTTCGGCGGACGCTGGGGTGACTAACGCGGTTTGGCACGCCGGGCGTTCAGCCAGTTTATCGATCCAGGCTTTTAACGCGTCGAGTCCAGTGACATCAATACCACTCCATGCATGAATTCTTGCCCAAGGCCACGTGGCCATATCAGCGATCGTATAGCTATCACCGGCAAGGTAAGAGTGACGTTGCAACTGATGGTCAACAACCTCAAGCAGGCGGCGCCCCTCTTTTTGATAGCGTTCAATGGCTGCGGGGATGTTCTCTGGGAAATAACGATAGAAGACATTCGCTTGCCCCATCATGGGTCCAACGCCCCCCCATTTGAAACATCAACCACTGTATCGCTTGTGAGCGCGCCTTAGGATCTTCAGGTAAAAACTGCCCTGTTTTTTCCGCGAGATAAAGCAAAATTGCCCCAGACTCAAAGACTGGAAAATCGCCATTACTTTTATCGACAATCGCAGGAATACGTCCATTGGGATTAATGGCGAGAAAGTCAGGTTGTTTTTGTTCGTTAGCCATTAAATCAATGGGATGGAGCTGATAGGCCAATCCCATCTCTTCCAGTGCAATTGCGACCTTTTGACCGTTCGGGGTTGCAGCAGAATAGAATTCAATCATCGTTGCTCCTTGCTTTATCGGTAGGAGATTTATTCGCCACCAGGCTAATGAATTGGCTCTGATCGCGATGAGGTTGTTCGGTTCAGTATTGGGGCCAATGCGTTTTAGATCAATCAATGGATTGTTATCTGTGTGATTGACCATGTAAGTGACAGTGTCACGCCATCTTGTTGCGGACGGTGAGCCGCGGTGAGTTGAGCTTGATGAAAATCGGCAATAAGACGCGCGATATAGAGCCCTAAACCGAGATGAGGTTTATCGGCGCCGTGATGAGCGGGCCGGACACTCACCATAGAGTGAAAGAGCTGTGTGCGCATATCACTCGGAAGCAGTGGCCCGGTATTAGTGACGGTCATGGTCACCTTGTCAGCATGCACGCTAAGCGCAAGCGTAATGGGCGCCGCACCGTCGTCAAATTCCACCGCGTTGGCGATCAATTTGTCGAGCAACTGCGCCAAATAATCGGGGACACCTTCAAGCGTGATGATCTGTTCAGGGAGCGTCAGCGCGAACGTCTTTTCTGGATACGCCAGTCGATACCCTTGAGTGCATCCGTCTAGCAGTGCATTGAGGTTAACAGGCTCTTTATCGGCGTTGTCAAAGCTTTGTTCTAGACGCGTCGCTTCGGTTAGCGTTGATAAAATGCCGGCAAGGCGTTGAACCCCATCTTGAGCGCGATTGATATAAGTAAGCTGGCTGGGATCGGTTTGGGTGTACGCCATATTTTCAAGCGAGGATCGTACGACGGCAATGGGCGTACGTAACTCATGGGACAGGCGCGAGGCCATTTTCTCTAGATACTGATTATAGCCAGCAATGCGTCCGACCATATCGGCCATGGTGCGTGACAGGCGACCAATTTCATCTTGGCTGTCTGCGGTTGTGATGGCGCCTGTGACGCGTCCTTGGCTGTCAATGGCGTGATCCGCTTCATGTTGTAAGCGACGTAAACGCTTAGCAATGTGCGAGCCAAATAACAACAGCAATAAAACGCCCGTGCAGATCACCGCGAGCATCACCGAGAAAAGCGTTTCGAGAGCGTCATTACGTAAACTGCGAATGCCATTGGTGGTTTCTTCAACGATCACCGCGCCCGCGACGTCATTGTTGAGCCAAATGGGATAGGCGGCGGAGAGAATCATGGCTTGGCCATCATCCGAACTGCGCCACCCTGCATAAGGGCGCCCTTGTATTGCCTGCTGTGCCTGTACACCTTTGTAAATAGAAGCTTGTTGCATCGCATCGATAAAATGATCAGGTGGTGTCACTAGCAAGCGATCGTACCAAGGGCGGAGCAGTGTATCGGTAAGCCAAGCAATCAATCCGTGGCGCGTTTGTGGCGCTGATGATGACTGCCAGACACCGTTTGAGGTTTGGATATCGCCATCTTTAGCAAGCACTCGGCTATGTGTATCTACGACCCAAACGCGCGACGCGTCATTATTCATGCGTTCAATAAGGGTTTGAATCGCGGCAGAGGGGGTCATAAAACTGCCAAGTGACGTCGGTGTGCGTGTGGAGGCTGTGCCAATAATGGCACGTAATGGGCGCTCGAAACTATCGTCCAGATCGTAGTAGGCCAGCCCGAGTTGTTGACCCACCCAATCTGATGGAAGTTTTATCTCAACCTGATAGCCAGTGTCTGTCGTACGCCATTTGGCGGCAATGGGTAAAGGTTGCGTCGGCCCCTCAGTGTCATGTTGATTGGACTTTACAGGCAATCCACTTGCTAAATGTGTCACATGAGCATCGCGTGAGCGCGGATCTTGGCTGAGGGCCACGCGGTAAAACGCGCCTTGGGGAGAGGTTAGTGCAACAATAAGATGATCCTGACTGGTGAGATCGCTCTGATCTTGCGAAGGGGTGGGGGTCGCATCGACAATATCGAGCGCTAAGTAGACGGCGTGGTCATTGCTTGCTGTCAGTACCGACAGGGATAGTTGCTCGCTGTGATAGGGGCGTTGATTGAAAATTAACCCGTCACGCTGATAGTTGCGCTGATGCTGCTGATAGCGTTGCCACTCGCGTAGATCACCATCCAGAGTAATGGGGTGGGTAAGCCGAAAAGCATGCAAATCTTTACCTGGATCGAGGCGCGTTGGTGAGTGACGATGAGTGAAAAGTGCTGGTCGGTCGTTCATCCCCATTGCAAATGCGCGAGCTGTGCCCATCAGAGTTTGTTCTTGGCCCTGACGTAAGACGCTTTCCATCTCCCAGACATATTGATAACCCAGGTAAGGCAAGAGCAATAAAAAGCTAGAGAGCACGACAATTTTAGTCCGGATCCCGGCGAAATAAGGCCATAAACCTTGAGTCAGCCGACGCCATCTTGCCATTATATTGGTGCCTCATCCCAGCGATACCCCATGCCATAGACCGTCCGAATACAGTCAAACTGGTTATCAATGGCCATGAACTTCTTCCGAATCCGCTTAATGTGCGAGGTAATGGTACTGTCATCCACAACAGCATGTGCCTCATCCATTAAAGCTTGTCGGCTCTTCACGTGTCCCGGGCGTTTAACCAGGGCATGGACCATCCAAAATTCAGTCACTGTAAGATCAATCAGCTGGTCATGCCAGTACACACGCATACGATCAAGATCGAGATAGAGCGGCCCAGATTGCAAGCGTTTGTCTTCTGTCGACGGTGCTTGTGCTAAGAGATCGCTACGGCGAAACAAAGCGGCAATGCGCGCCATCAAATGCGGGAGCGACACATCTTTGGTTAAATAATCGTCTGCTCCCATCCGCAATCCCACCACGGTATCGATATCACTATCACGCGCGGTCAGAAAAATAATGGGCACGGTCGCTGATAGAGCGCGTAATGCTTGGCATAGCGCAAAGCCGCCATCAATTTCATTGCCCAAACCAATATCAATAATGGCTAAATCGGGTAGACGTTGCTCAAAAGCGGTTTGGGCGGATGGACGATCGGCGTAGGTATTGACCTGATAGCCTTGGCGACGAATCACATCGGCATAGTTATCGCGAATGGCGGCTTCATCTTCAACAATTGCTATCTGCTTCATGGTACGGGATAGGTCACGAGTGTTGCAGTGACTATACCCAAACTCAGCGCAGAGAAAACCCCTTTTGCCGGATTCCGCGCAATTGCCATATTTTTGCCATTATTGATCGTCACATTGCCATTTTTATAGCCGTAAATTGCCTGATCCGCTTGTTTTAATGTCCTCATTGCCAGCACGGCACAACACCCACTCTTTCGAGGACGAGAACACTATGGATATTAAAAAAGCACTCACACATTCTGTATTTGCGGTTTCTATGTTTGTTGTTGCAACACCACAAGGCATGGCCGCCACGCAAGTCGAGCGAGACAAAAAGCCAGAATTGATCGGTATGGGCAGCGGCGCTATTGCTGGTGCAGTGGTCGCAGGACCGGTCGGTGCGGTGGCTGGCGCCATCATAGGCACAGTGATGGGGCAAAATGCGAGTTTTGAAACCCTTGCGACTGAGCAGCAAGATACGATTGAAACCATGAATGCGAAAAATACGCAACTGAGCCTTGTCACGCAAAAATATAATGAGGCGCAGTTAGAGCTTGCCCGCCTGCGTGCAGAGCAACATTCTATTGAGGACATAGACTTGGCGATGAATATTCAGTTTCGAACCAGCTCGGCCGAGATTGAACCTCACTTTATGATTCAGCTGGATGAATTAGCGAATTTTATCCAACAAATGCCCGAGGCACAGTGGCAATTAGCCGGTTATGCAGACCCGCGCGGTCGTCAATCTTACAATCAAGATCTGTCTGAGCGCCGTGTACAGGCGGTAAGAGATTACTTGGTGTCAGTTGGGGTTAGCGCGAATCAGTTAGAGACGATTGCCTATGGCGACAGTCAACCACTGGCCGATCAAGCCAACAATGAGGGCTTTTTCTTTGACCGTCGTGTCACCCTTTCACGTGTCAAAGGCGGGCAAATGGCACAGGCACAGTAATCGTCGCTTTATCGTTTTAGGGCTGGGCTACCATGCAACGGCCTAGCCCATAGCACATGTTAGAGACTTATCTTCGGCAACCAAGGAAGACACCATGATTAGACCGGCAACCCTTCACGATATCGATGCCATTTGCGCTTTGTGTGAGCGCTGTCAGCCTGACCCACTTCCGTGGCGTCAAATGAAGAAAACGCTCACCGATCTGATTCACGCCGAGGATGCCAACGTATTAGTCGCTGAGCTTTGTGGGTTGGTAGCAGGCGTGGTGGCGTTCAATGTGATCTTACAACTGGATAAATCTAACCATTTAGGGCGTATCAGCACCATTATGGTGGATGAGCATTTTCGGGACATGACCCTCGGTCGACAGTTGCTCAGTGCCGCGGAGACCTATTTACTGGCAAGAGGGTGTGATCAGATTGAAGTGGTCCCAAGTTATCACAAAGCCGATGCGCAAAGCTTTTATCTGCACTGCGGTTTTCAACTCACGCCAGAGCGCCTGATTAAAGCGTTAGCGGCGTAGTCACGCGCCAAAGGCTTTATCTTTGCCACTTTGCGGACTGGGGAGCTTGGTTGGCCATTCGCCAGTCGCTTCCCAGATTAACAAGGCTTGTTTGGCCGCGAGGCCGCCCCCGTAGCCAATTAATTGCCCTTGGCGGCCAATGATACGGTGGCAAGGAATGATGATAGAAATCGGGTTTTTGCCATTCGCGCCGCCCACCGCTTGGTTGGCTTTTGGATTGCCGATGGCATTGGAAATGGTCTGATAGCTGGCAGTGTGCCCATACGGAATGGTTTGCAAAGCGGCCCACACACGGCGTTGAAACGATGTACCATGCGGGGCAAGTGGCAGAGAAAATGCCTGCCGCTTTCCTGCAAAATATTGATCTAGTTGACGGCAT
This sequence comes from Salinivibrio sp. MA440, assembly GCF_001996265.1. Classification (NCBI taxonomy): domain Bacteria; kingdom Pseudomonadati; phylum Pseudomonadota; class Gammaproteobacteria; order Vibrionales; family Vibrionaceae; genus Salinivibrio; species Salinivibrio sp. MA440. The sequence goes on along the minus strand of NZ_MUFI01000006.1, from coordinate 35,416 downwards.
GCTTCATCCAGTATGGGGTCACCGTCGGGCGCGATGCTTGCCGCTGAGGATGACGGTGCTCGGCGAGGCAAGTATAGCCCCGTGAGCCCATTGGTATCCGCTTCTAATGTCAGCATGCCTAATGGCGATGGATATCGGATAACTGGCATGACACATCCCTGTGGTCGATGATTATTTCTTATCTTGATTGCAATAGGCGCAGGCTGTTAAAAACGCATGCTCTTGAAACTGCTTTAAGCCCAATTCTTTTAGATTGACATCGATCGGGTGGCGTTTGAGTGTTTGCTTCATGATGTTATTAGGCAGCACTTCTGCTTCAACCCCATCGATAAGCTGCAAGACCGCTTCCATTTTAAAGCCCGCACTGCTTCCGGCGAATTTACCTTTAGTTTGACGCTCGCGGATCACAATCGTTTCTACTTGATAGTCTTCGACCAGCTTGCTCATGGTGCGGTGGAAATGTTGAATGCTTTCTTGTGATTCGGGTGATGGCACATTGATTTTCTTTGCTCGACAATCAGGTACCGAAAAAAGGTCATTCTCGCTATCTAGCAATACCAGGTTGGCTTCGTTGCCTTTTAGATCAACCGCGCATACTCTCATTGTTTTCTCTCTATCGTTTATTTAGCAAAGCCACAATCTTTGGTGAAACACAGCCTCTGGCCAAAACAACCTTTGGCCAAAATGGTCACTGAGGCGGGGCAGTATACGCAAAAGCGCCTGCGACGTCACAGGATTAACGAAATGCGTCGACACAGATATCTAGTGTCCCTTCACTGGTAGCGCGTGCGATGCGCAAATCGTGGCGCCTACCCAAGTCGATATACTCCACCTCGCGAAAATGGTTACTGCGCACGGAGTAGAAGGTTTTCACAACTGGACGCGTGATGTCATCAAGGTTCTCTTGCCACACTAAACCAATACGCCCATCGACAAGTTCCACTAACGAACCAATCGGATAAAAGCCAATACACTGAATAAACGCACGCAACAAAGTGGGATCCAAATGAAACGGAGTCAGTCCCATCATGATTTTAAACGCTTCTGACGGTGACATGGCTCGCTTATAGCAACGATCGGCGGTGAGCGCATCATAGATATCGACAATGCCACTCATGCGGCCAATCGTATGTATTTCTTCACCTTGTAATCCGTTAGGGTAGCCATTGCCATCAAGCTTTTCATGATGCATCAAACTGACATCACGTGCGGTTTGCGATAAATCGGGAATACTGTCTAACACCGGTTGAGAAAAGACCTGATGGAGCTTCATGTGATCGAATTCTTCAGCGGTCAGTTTGCCAGGCTTATTCAAAACCTCATCGGCAACTAATACTTTACCAATATCGTGCACAATTCCACCCACAGCCAACTCTTGTAAAGTATGGTGATCGAATCCTAAATGCTTACCAAAATTAACCAGCAAAAACGCGACGTTAAGCGAGTGCTCCATCAAGTAGGCACTTTTATCTCGAATACCACTGATCCAGGCAACAGCGTGCTGTCGTTCAAAAATATTATCAACAATACTGAGCCCTAAATCCTCGATAGGCGTCATATCGATAGGCTTATTGGCGTAGATATCTTTTAATAACCGACAAAGCTGTTGTTTTGAGGCATCGATTAATTCTCGGGCTTTATCCATATCCGCGCCTGTCGCGGCATACTTCCCTCTGACCAAAGGGCCTTTGTAGTGGATCTCATCCAAGTTTAACAGTTGGTCCGCATCAACCCAAATATGCTGCACCCCACTTTGACGCAGCTTTTCAATCGTTTCAGGTCGACGCACATAGCCAGGCTTTGCCATGCGTGTGCGGGAGTGTTCAGTTTCGATGTGTTCAACATACATGCCAAGGGTTAGCTGCTGTATACTAATTTTTTGCAACATCCTAGATTGCCCTTCCTACATCATCATCCCGATATGAATATCGCAAACAGTATTGCTCAAAGGGCGTACCCACGCTATTTAAATGCGGAGAAAATTAAGTTTTTGTGCGGACAAGACCAGCCGCTATGTGTGATATACTTCCACGCTTAATTTTTATTTTTCTGGGCGTTTTATGCAGATTATTGCCAAACATACCGATGAGCGGGTGCTACCGCTAGAGAGTAAAACCGTTATCAAGCGTGATGCAGCACGCGCGATTGTTTTGCAGGGTGATGAGATCTTACTGATGTATACCGCACGCTATGATGATTATTCACTGCCAGGTGGCGGAATTGACCAAGGGGAAACCCAAGAGCAAGGCATGATCCGCGAACTGCAAGAAGAGACGGGTGCTCGAGGTATCCGAGATATTGAACCGTTTGGCTGTTTTGAGGAATATCGTCCTTGGCATCGCGACGGCGCCGATGTGATGCGCATGCTCTCTTACTGTTTTTATTGCCAGGTGGATCGTGAGCTTGGAACGCCGACATTTGAACATTATGAGCGACATAATGGGATGCGCCCGGTATGGGTACGTTTGGATCACGCGATTGCGCATAACAAAGCGGTGATGGCAAACAGCGACAAAGCGGGCCAATCGTTGGTACGAGAAACCATGCTCCTTGAGATGATTGCTCAGCAACGTGATAGCACCCAGCAAGCCACAGCGTAATCGGGTAGGATCGCTTCATGGACAAAGCGCAACTGATTAAATTGGCCAATATGCGCATGCCGTTTGGCAAATACGCCGGCCGTGTATTGATTGATCTGCCTGAAGAATACTTGCTGTGGTTTCAAAACAAAGCGGAATTCCCCGAAGGCGAGCTCGGTGACTTGATGCAATTGTGCTTGGCACTCAAGGTCGAAGGCTTAGAAAGCGTGGTTAAGCCTTTGATTCGCCATGATAAAGCACCAAGATGAGCATCAATCAAAACGTCGAGTCGTTGACGCAAGTAGGTACAATCGCGACGAAAGTAACGCTCGATGTGTCATGATTGCTTAACGCGCTATCACCCATTGGCGGTTGTCGTCTGTCTTATCCATCATTGCGCGTAGAAGTTGTGCGCGGGCGTCGTCACTGGGTGCAATCAGATCATAAATACCGCTTATCGGCTGGCCGTTTTCTTGAGTGTCGACCCGCATGGCGGCGGCGCAGGTTTCACCATTTTGGGTGCCAATGCATAAAGAAACGCCGGCCTCAGCGACTTCTACGCCATCTTGAAGCGCTAATTGTGCGAAGTATGCCAGCATGTTTGCATGATCTGATTCTGCCCACTGTTTGGCTTGAAGCTTGGCGTATTGGATCATTAGTGGATGGCTATCAACCCAGTAAAGCGTTAATGGATGAGTGGCTGGGGCCGCAGGCATAACGAAGGGTTCAGGTGACTGAGTGGCGGCGTGATAGATATCATAGCCGGTGAGGCTTTCTTTGGTTGGAAACTGAGCTTGTTTGACATGACAAGCCATCCAACGTTGTTTGATATCAAAATGGGAAATAATTGCCGGCGCGTTCATAAACACCCTTTTCATTGCCTACAAAGGAAACGTATCATAACCGAGTCGGCGTCTAGAACAAACCGCCCCTCGCCAATGCCCGCCAATATAGCCTGCTAGAGATCACAGCTTAAGTGTGAGTGATTTAAATATGAGCAGACGTCATGTGCTGAGTTGCGTAAAATAGGAAATAGAAATCCCATTTATTGCGATGATTGAGTTCCTCTTTTATGTCTGGTCAGCGACTGCGTGCACAATTTACCCGCCTTTATCACCACTTTAACGGCGAAGATACAGATACAGCGTTACAAGCGATCGCCGATATCCTCGTGTGCACGCGGCGCAATGCGCGGATGGTCTTGAGTAAGTTAGAGGAGCATGGTTGGTTAACATGGCAACCCTCTGTTGGGCGAGGCAAGTTGTCACGTTTAACCTTTTTACGCAGTGAATCGGCATTGCGCGAAGAGCAGGCGGCGCAATGGCTTACACAAGGTAAAATCGATCAGGCTTTAGCCTGCTTGGATCACGATTCCACCAAGCTGGTCACCTTGATTCAAAAGCAAATGGGGCCGAGTACGCAAAATGGCCGTCAAATTGTGCGTTTGCCTTATTACCGTCAATTAGAAGAACTTGATCCACGTGGACCACTGCGCCGCTCAGAACAGCACTTAGTGGGACAAATATTTAACGGCCTAGTGCGCTATCGGGGCAATGATCGCATTGTCGTTGCCGATTTAGCGCATCATTGGGATGCCATATCCGCAAGCCAATGGCGCTTTTACTTACGACCGGGTGTCCGGTTCCATGATGGGCGCTTGATGACGGAGCATGATGTCATTGCTAGTCTTTCCAACCTCGCGACTCGGCGCTTTTTCGCCCATGTGGCAAGTGTGACATCACCTGGGCCAAGAATGATTGATATTCACCTCTCTTGCCCGGATCCTCTTTTCGATCATGCGCTCACCCTCCCTGAAGCTTTAATTCTTCCTGCTGATTGTGATCATGATAAGCAATTTGCCTATCAGCCTGTGGGGACAGGCCCGTATCGCGTGGCTGAACGGCAAGCGCATCGTTTGGTGCTGGAAGCATTTGACGATTACTTTGGCTATCGCGCACTGACCGATGAGATCCAAATTATGGTATTCGACGAAGCAGCCATGTGTTATCTCACACCAAGTACCACGCTCACACCCGAGCGACTGGCAAGTCATCAGACGACGTTGAGTCAAAAACTCGAAATGGATCAGGGGGCCGGATATCTGTTGCTTAATTGTCGCGATGGGCTCGCCAAACAGCCAGCGTGGCGAGAATACTTACACGCCAAGTTGTCATCGCTGCAACTGCTACCACGCTTAGCCGCGCACGGCATGGGGGAGTATCGATTATTCAACGCGTATGGATTAATGCCAGGCTGGATGCATTATGTGCAAGCGGAGCGTGAGCTGACCGCGCCGGGCCCGACCTCTTTGACAGTCGCGTATTTATCAGACCACCCCTTATACCCGTTGATTGCGCAAGCCATAACCAAACATTTGTCTGAAGAGGGCATCACGGTGAATGTTTTAGCGCTATCTCCGGCGGAATATTTTAGTGGTCGTTACAGTCGCAAAATTGATATTTGGTTGGGCGCGATGAGCTTCGGTGAGCGCGGACAGGTTGGGTTATTCAACTGGCTTGGTACGCATGATTTGGTGTTACATGCCTGTACGGATGCGCTTGTTACTAAGATAGAGACGGAAACACGACGTTGGCGTGAAACACAAGATGATAATTGTGCTGAAACCTTGGCGCGTTGCCTGGTTGAACACCAGATGATCCCGTTATTCCATATTTGGATGGGAGTCATGGCGACGCCAGATTTACAAGATGTCGCGTCTAATGCCGTCGGATGGTTTGACTTTAAATCGATATGGCACAAGCCCGGTTAAACCGTCGTGTGCTCTTCGAGGCCAAGCGAAAAAGTCGCTGTCATGAGCAAGTATTTGTGCAGTGGTAGGCTGTCTTTTATCCGAAATAGAGGATGAAAGATACGATAGCGTCCTTCGGTTAATCCGAGGGGAGAAATGGCATCTGAGAGGCTAGTGGTTGCAGATACGAGGCGAATACCTTGCGCTCGATAGGCATCGGCATGAATGGGCTGGTGGCCTAACCACCATGAGGGAACGGCTTTACTCGCGTTCGTCCGGTCAATCCAGTGATCGCTCACAATGATCACGCGTCCAGGCTCAGAAGGGTCAGTGATACCGTTGTTGAGTAGCCAAGCTACATCACGAACTAACGCGTCTCGACAGGCATTATTGCCACTGAGTAAGCGGTGCGCAAGGATATAAATCGCGCTGTCATCTAACTGGAGTTTGTACACGGTCTGGCTATGAGGGCGAGTGTCGTCGAGAAGATGAAACTGTGCCGGTCTATCATGCGCTTCAAGCACACGCATCAAACGACGCGCTAACGCTTTACCCATATGCGTATCGCGCATGCCTCGATTGTGAACTGTCGGATAGTGATGTTCGCACAGTTTGACACAATCTTGCTGAAACTGGCGCAGTGCCAGCGAGACCAGATCATCTAACAAAAACGTTTTACTCCTACCAAAATATCGACACAGCGTTTGTGGCCAAATCGCCCTGTTCAAAGTATGCAGTATATCACTTAAATCACCCAAAAAATCAGCGAGAAACGCTACTTTGTGCGCACTTTCTCATCGTATACCATTTTACGCCAGCGGCTAACGACCGGATCGCAGCACCTAGGTCCGGCAAGAATTTGCTTTTTGTTGCGAGCCTATTTGGTGTTAGGTTGGTGAAAAACAGGGGTTTGAAGTTATTGATAGATAGACGGGTGTCATCGGTATTGAGAGGAAAACCAAGCGTGAATATCAAGGAGCAGCTGGGGCGCGTGTTTATTTTTAGTCACTGCCTATCGATGCGTGGGCCAATGATTCGGCTCTCGACACGGGTAGGGTTGCTGCTGTGGATACTTTATATACCCACTGGACAGGCTGCGAGTTACCTGTTACCCACGGACGGAAGTCGGTTAGTCGGATCCCTTGAAACACATCAGGTTGAAGAGGGCGAACACCTTGAAGCCATTGCCAAACAGTATAATGTCGGTTTTTTAGCGCTATTGGCGCTGAACCCAGGTGTGGATCCCTACTTACCTGAAGCGGGCGCCTTGATACGTTTACCTCAGCAGTACTTATTGCCGAAACCGCCCCATGAAGGGATTGTGATTAACTTGGCTGAGCTTCGCCTTTATTACTTTCCCGCGCAGGATGCCGCGGTTACCGAAACCGGAGAGCCTCTTTCATCGACAGAAAAAAACACCCGTCGGCGTGTTCATATCTTTCCCATTGGTATTGGACGGATTGGGCGAGATACGCCAAAAATGGATACCTTCATTAGTCAAAAGCGAAAAAATCCGACATGGACCCCGCCTCAGAGCATTAAAGATGAATACCGACAAACGCGCGGAATCAGCTTGCCCGATGTGGTACCCGCCGGCCCTGATAACCCCCTGGGTAAACATGCGTTACGCTTGGGTTATGGGCATGGTGAGTATTTAATCCACGGGACCAATAAATCGTTTGGGGTTGGCTTACGGGTCAGTGCAGGCTGTATTCGCTTGCGGCCGAATGACATTGCTTGGTTATTTGATGCAGTGGATGTTCGTACGCCTGTGCGTATTATTGATACACCGACTAAAGTGAGTCTTGAGCCTGATGGACGTGTAATGGTTGAGGCGCATCGCCCGCTTTCTGACACGCTTGATGAGGCGGATAAACGCATCACCCGAGCACCGGATCCAAGGATTTTATCTTTATTTAAGCACTTTGGCCTGTCAACACAGCGTTACCGAGCGGCTTTAGTGGTACAAGAGGGGCTCCCGATTGAGGTGGCTTCTCTCACGCCAGCACAACAGAAAATGTGGCGACAAATAGAACAACAATTTACGTCTCAAGCAGATACGTTCGTCCCGTCAGTCAATCGCCCTGGAGTCAAAAAATAACAAACGGCGCATCGTGCGCCGTTTATTAAGATAGCTTACCGATTTGGCGTCTATTTATTTCAACGATGAGTAAGCGTTGTTAAAAGCTTATTTTGTGTATGACTGCGCCATATTATCAATGCGCTTATTCGCACGTTTGGCTTCATCATAGGCCATGCCTGATGTGTTTTTCGTCTCACTAACGTCATTTTTCATCATTGAAACGTCATTGGAGAGCGCGTCGACCTTTGCCGATAAATCATTGACGCTTTGTTGTAATGCGGTGGTATTGGTACAGCCCATCAATAAAACACTTGATACGACCGCAGCTAGAGCCATTGGACGGATTTTCATAGATAACCTCGACTGTTGTTTAAAATCGTCATAACGTTAGGAGTATCACGCTTAGACGTGACCACACATAACCTTAGACGCTAACAAGAGATTTTGCTTGCCAACCCTTCACTTAGCTATCATACCTTGACGCAGTTAACACGAGATGACCGCTTTCGCCTTTTTTGACTGTTTTTGTACAGTCTTACGGCGGCCGTTACTGCCTCTTATTCGCTACCGCTGTGATGTTTCATGCCAGCCATGACGGTTTTTACCGGAATTTGCTTGGTTAGCGTGTGGCCATCAGCGGTGGTTAATGTCAGTGAAATATGTTCCCCAACCTCTAAAGGTTTTACCAAGTCAAAGAGCATCACATGCAAGCCCCCCGGCTTTAGAATAACTTGCTCGCCCTTCGGCACTAAAATTTGCGCGATTTGACGCATTTCCATCATGCCATCCACCATGGCGTGTTCATGCAGTTCAACCCGTTTGGCGGCTGGTGTGCTGGCGCTCACCACTCGTTTTAGCACCTTACTTTGGTTATCCAACACCATAAAGGCCGCACTGTTGGGCGCACCAGGAGCACTCGCGCGCGCATAAGCATCATGAAGAAAAAATTCGCCATGCGCATGCGCTAGGGGAGCCAGTATAAAAGCAATAGCGGCAATAAAAGGCTTGAGAAATTTCATTGTTATTCCTTATCGTTATCAGTTACCCGTTGAACGGCGGCGACCAGCATGTCGGGGTTTAAGGTGTGTGGGATTTTTTCCAAAAGCTCGCCATCAGGCGAGAGAAAGTAGAAAAAAGAGCTATGGTCAACGGCGTAGTCCATGGCAGAGTCTTCTAGCTCGGTAATGCGATACAACACACCATAGCGTTTCGCAAGTTGATCAATTTGCGCCTTGGAGCCGCTGACGCCTGTGATTAGAGGATGGAAAAAATGCGCGTACTCGGCGGCTTTTTCGCTGGTATCACGTTTTGGATCCAGCGTGATAAATACAGGCGATACCGCCTTTTGCGTCGACTCTGGCAGCGACTTTAATGCCGCCGACAAAACCGCAAGTGATGTTGGACATACATCAGGGCAATGGGTGTAGCCGAAATAAACAATCCTTGGTCGGGGATCGTCAACATTATATAGGTTGAAAGGCTGGCCATCGGATTGCAACGCGCCAGCTTGCGCTTGTTGTTGTGTTTGTTGGTAATTGTCATAAAGGGCGCGTGCGCCTAAGCCAACACAAACGGCAATAATGGCGACTAGCCAAGCTTTTTTACTCATTATCGCTCCATGCGTACTTTAATGGGGAAGTGGTTTTTTGCTTCGTTATCCAGCGTAATCGTGCCTACCCATGTCATGCTATCTTCTGTGCAGACGGGCAACATTAATTCTCCTTGGTAGGTTTGCTCATCGGTTTTTTTGAGCGCAAGCCGGTACTCACCCATGTTCATCTCCACGCCTTTGAGCTTGACCAGTAAGGTATCTCGCGCGAGTGGTTCGGGGCTGATGACCGTCAGTCTATTTGCATTCATAGGGCGCACCGTCGGCTCAGCAAGTGACGCTTGGTAGCCTTTATACTGGCAAGTCTGCTGATTGAGCACGCACGCATCTGTTAGCACGGATGAGTGTGTTGATGCGGATGCCGGGCTGTTTTCACTTTCAACAAAAGTGGTTAGCCAAGTTGGCGTAAAAAACGCAAGCGCCACCAGCATAATGATACTGGCGGGGATCAATAGACGGCGACTCACGGGCATGCGTGAGGATGAAACATTCATGGTTTAGTCCTGTTTAGGCGAGAAGCGCTCCAACAGTAATACCAGCACAAAGCCCGTAATCATGGCAATCACCGCGAGGCCAACTTGTGCCGGATGTCCCACGATTGCCTCGTACGCGCCCGGTAGAAGGTTATCTTGCATCAAAGGGACTTGTTCACCCGATGAGTTAGTCCGCCAGGTAAGAGTATGTTTCCAAGGCCAAATTTTACCCAATGTGCCTAACATTAAACCGGTAAGGAAGGCGAGTGTTACTGCATAAAAACGCTCTAATAACCAGGACAGTAAATGAGAAAAACTCAATAAGCCGACGATGGCCCCCAAGGCGAGTAAGCCGAGCATATCCCATTGGCCTTGATGTACCGCGTCTAGAATCGGGCTATACATGCCGAGCAGTAACAGTATAAAGCTGCCCGAGATCCCCGGTAGAATCATGGCGCATATGGCAATGGCGCCGGATAAAAAGACGGTGAGAGGGCTGGCTGTCAATTGCAACGGATTAGCGACGGTGATCCAATACGCAAAGCCGATACCGATAAGCGCGGCGAGTACCGTTCTTAGCGTGATTTTAGGGGCGGGGAGCTGTTTGGCGATATGCAGTGCTGACGCAATGATAAGACCAAAGAAAAACGACCACAGAGGGATGGGATGGTTGGCCAGCATCCAACTAATGCCCTTCGCTAAACCTGCGATACTGCTTAAAATTCCGGCTAATAACACACACAAAAAGGTGCCGTTGATGTGTTGCCATACGGCCTTAAAACCTTTGCGCCGCCAGAGCGAGAACAAGCTCGGGGTAATACGCCGAATACTTTCCAGCAATAGTGTATAGATGCCAGTAATAAACGCGATGGTGCCGCCAGATACGCCAGGAACGACGTCAGCGGCGCCCATTGCTACCCCTTTCAGATAGGTTGAGACCAGATTCTTGATCATAATACCATTCATCGATAAAAAGCTAAGGGCTGCATTATACCGAGATGAATCGTCAGTGATAGGCCTGCTTATACTAGGACGACTAGTCGTCTTCGCCATTTAAATTTTGAAGAGCATCAGCTAGTGCCCTCACGCGTTCATTCGTTTGATTGACAAGGCGACGAATTTCGGCTGCAGACTCTCCAGAGCGTTGTGCCAATTGTCGTACTTCATCGGCGACCACGGCAAAACCTCGGCCCGACTCACCGGCCCGAGCTGCTTCAATAGCTGCGTTGAGCGCAAGTAAGTTTGTCTGTTCGGCGATGCCGTTTATTACACCAATAATTTGTTGTATTTCGCTGCTAGATGCTTCGACTTTTGTCATTTCCTTCTCCGTTACATCAACAGCTTGGGCTCTATTGGTCACATCAATACCGTAGGAGACGAGGTAAACAGGGTTCCCTTCGGAGTCAAAAATGGGGGCGACGACAGTATCGAAACGGCGTTCGCTTCCGTCTGCAGCTGTAAACGGCAGTACTTCTTTTATTTGTTTACCCGAGAGCACATCGCTAAATGTCGATTCTCCGAGCTTATTCTTGAGGTTGTTGCTTAGAATTTCTGAGTTCGACGATGTTTCTGCGCGTAAGTGGTCAAGCATGTACGAATTAAACGAATCAGGTGTACCGTCAAGACTCCACTGCATAATGCCATTGCTGACACTGATCGCATCAAATCGACGTTCTGCCTCAAGTGATCGTTGTTTCGCTTCGGTGATATCAGCTTGAATAGAAATAAAGCTAGATAACTGTCCGTTATCATCAAAAATTGGATTGATAGAGACAGATATCCAATAGGCATCACCGTGTTTGTTATAATTAAGGAGCTCGTCGTAAAAGGGTTCGCGATTTTTTAGTTTTTGTGAGATTTTCGCGACTGTTTCGGTGTTAGTTCCTGGCCCTTGAAGCATAGTGCCTGGTTTTTTGCCGCGCATTTCCGACATTGTATAACCTGTGAGTTTTTCAAACCCTTGGTTAACATAACGGGTATAGCCGTCAGCATCGGTAATAATGACTGAGTTATCTGTCTCATCTGCTACCATCGATAGCATTTTGAATTCTTCCCGACGCTCAACTTCCTCTGTGACGTCTTTGACAAACGCGGTGTACTGAATCTCGTCATCAAGTTCTATTTTAGATATTGAGAAACTTCCCCAACGGTTTTCACCATTTTTACGTACGAAAGGGACTTCGCGGGTGGAGCCCACAATTTTGTTGATACCGGTTCTTCGGTTTCGATTGACTAATTCATCATGCTCATGACGGTGTTGTTCAGGTACCAACATTTTTACGTTATGGCCTAGCATTTCGTCCCGAGAGTATCCCCACATTTGCTCAGCAGATTTATTAGCAAAGGTGATGCAGTTACGGCCATCGATAGTCACGACTGCATCTAGAGCTTGCTCGAGGGTTTGATTAACAATCTCTTGAGCTTGTTTTTGTGCAGAGATATCGTGAACAAATGCGGTGTAAGTAGATTTTCCAGCATGTTTAATATGATTTAACGAGATGTTCACCCATACACGAGTTCTATCTTTTCTTTCTAGCTGTACATCGCGAGATGTTCCGACGATGCGATTTTCTTGGGTCGTACGGTGATGATTAATGAACCCGTCATGACTGCCCCGAATTTCTTCTGGAACCAGCATTTTGACGTTGTGACCTAATACTTCATTGCGTTGATAACCCCACAGCGATTCAGCAGCATCGTTGAAATAGATAACGTTATTTTTTTCGTCGATGGTCACGATAGCGTGTATCGACTGATCCAGTGTTTTTTTGTAACGTCCATCAACGACTAAGTCCTTAAACATTGGCTTGTCCTTTATTGATCATTAACACTCGTGTACTTGTGAGTGGCTGGTGGTGTCAATTTTGTGATGTGTATTCCAACTCGTAAGAATTACCGTATCACATCCGGTACTCGAATGTTGAGTAGACCGATCAACTTTAGGGTTAATATCAACACAAAAAATGATGGGTATTTAAGGCCAAAGTGAGCGCATGAGTGTTCGATTTTCAACCATTGCCGGAATGCCTGCAGCGGGGAGCTAGAAAGGATAATTCATCAGGTTGACCTTTAATGTGTTGTAGGGAGGCCAAGCTTACTGAGAAGTGAATTGCACCAACTGTGATCGCGTTATAACTCAGTACATCGATGAGAAAATTTTTCTATAATTCAATAAGTTATCACAAAGTATAGGCTGAGGCGGAATAATAACTACGCCCCCAGAAATCTCTGAGGGCGTAGTGGTGCGAGGTTAATTGCCCATCAGTTGCAAGAGGTTTTCGGCGGTGACGACCGCTTCTTTGCGATTGGCAATGTTGAGTTTTTGATAAAGGTTACGGATGTGGGTTTTAATGGTTGTCCCGGCGACATCTAGTTCATGAGCAATTTGCTCGTTACTGAATCCTGAATAAATCAAGCCAAGTACCTGCCACTCCCGCTGGGTCAATGAGCTGGTTCGTACTAACTCAGGAACGTTTGGATGCTTCACCAGTTTTTCGACAAAGGCTTCATCAAAGTGGGTTGAGCGAGAGCGTTGATGGCTGGCGATTTCTTTCAGTAACTGTTGTGCACGATGACGTTCTAACGCGCCAAGCGCTTGTTGTTCGATCAATGCATGCAACAGCGATGAGATAGCGTCACCCTCAATTAAAAAGTTACCCATCATACCCGTCTGATTAGTGAGTATAAGCGCTTCTTGAAGCTGCGTTTTCGCATACTCCGTTTCATGCTCTTTACTGGCGAGCACCGCTTCCACGATAAGATTTCGGTTCTTATCTGTCACGAGATTGGCTTGGTTCGCCTCGCGACGGAGAAAATCAATGGCTTGGCGAGCCTGATCATACTGACCTAGATGGAGGTGCGCCCGGGCGATATTACGCCATTGAAGCTGGCTAAAGTGATTACAGGCCGATGCGGGGCGAACGGCTTGATGCAGCCACTCCTCCATATGAGGAAGTTCGTGCTTGGCTTGCCAATAGAGTAACAACGATAAAGACGCGTTAGCGGTCCAATCGACATGATAAACCGACTCACGTAATAGATGCTCAATATGCTCAATGTGCTTGGCAGCTTTGTCGAGTTCACCGCGGCTAACAGCGACGCGGGCGAGCATGGAATAACTGTGTAGATGTTTGCTCGGGGGCTGATTCTCTAGCACTTGGAGCCCCTTGTAGGCACAGGCTTCGGCTTCGTCTAAACGGTTCCAACACCAAAGAATTTGTGCGCGAAGGCGTAAAGCAAATTCATGTAAAGGAACTTGGTGTAATTGCTGATCTTCAATGAGTTGATCGGCACTGTCGAGCAGCTCAAATGCCGCTTGCACATAGCCTTGTGCCAGGAGAATTTCACTTTGTTGTAAAATTGCCCAAAGTGCCTGGTGATACACTTGGTGCTGACGAGCGAGTTTTTCGGTTTGTTGCATCATCGATAAGGCACGATCGAGCTCGCCGAGCACATGGTTCACCTCGCCAACGACAGATGTCGCGACAATACGGCCACGGTAATTGGCGCTATCTAGTTGCTCAAGTGCTTTTTCAGCCAGGCGCATGGCCCGCTCTGGGTCGTTAGCATTAATTGCCACCTGTGCAAGTAGCGCATTGGCATTGCCTTGATAATCAATGTCGAGCGGTATTTCGCGAGCTTGATAGGCTTTTTCTGCACTTGCTAATAGCTCACCCACTTCATGATAGCGATGCTGGCTTTGTGCAAGCCAAGCTCGAAGTAGGCTTAAACTCGGATACTGGTACAAGTACTCGTTATTTAGCTTGCTGATAGCCGCTTCGAGGGTCGATAGCTCCCCACGGTTAAACATCCGCCAACCATATTGATTCAGAATATCTGCCAACAGGGCATCATCCTCGCCATAACGTGCGTGGCGCAATGCTTGATGTGGCGATTCAAGCTTGAGCCAAGCTAAGGCCGCTTGCCGATGCAGTGTTTGTTGCTGCTGTGGGATCCGAGCCTGGCGCTCATGGGCGAGAAATTCAGCAAATAAATGGTGAAAACGGAACCAATTGTTGTCGCCTTCGAGTGGATAAATAAATAAACCGTAGCGGTTCAGAGACTCCAGCATCCCCAACGCGTCGTCGCGCTCCGTTAAGGCATAGACTAATTCATCGTTGAACATTTCTAATACCGACACTTTCATCAAAAACTGACGGGTTTCAGTATCAAGTAAATCAAACACTTCTTCCGCTAAATAGTCCCAAAGGTGGGCATGGTTAAAGCTGGCACACGAGGCCGCGCTTTGCATGAGCGTACGCTTTTGGTGCTGCGCTTGAATTGCAATCAGTTGCAATGCTGACGGCCAACCTTCAACGTAGGTACACAAGGCATTGGCGGTTGACTCATCGACTCCATCGGCCACGCGTTGATTAAAAAAGCGGGTGGTCTCTTCGTTATCAAAGGCGAGTAATTCGTTCCCGATTTCGATCATTAAGTCACGAACACGCAAGTTCGCGGTGCCCAATGGCGGGTTGGCTCGTGAAGTGACGACCAAAGTGAGGTTATCCGGCATGTGCTTGATGAAAAAACGCATGGCTTCATGGATTTCTTCGTTATCAATAAGCTGATAATCATCCAATACCAGATAGCTGGTGGCATGAAAATTCGCTAACTCGGCAAACACATCGGATAAAAGTGCACGAAGCGATGAGAATTGGCGCTTCTCAGCAAGCTTAATGGTGTTTGCGCAGCCTTCTTGCGTGGCTTGATGCAGGGCTTGTAACAAGTAGTTAATAAAGCGGAAGCTATCATTGTCACTGTCATCAATACTAAACCAGCCAACATGGGACTGATCAGCCAGCCATTGTGCGGCCATGGTTGTTTTGCCATAGCCGGCGGGGGAGCGGAACATCACTAATTTATAGTGAGGCGCTTGTTGTAGCATATCGAGCACCCGAGGGCGCAATATGGCGTTATAAAGCCGACCTGGTCGAGTAAGTTTTGATGGGATCCACATAACACACTGTCCTTAACCTCAAATACGGTGCCGGCCCCTCAGCGCGACACTGCTTTATCCTCCTTGGAGTCTATGCGACTCCTAGATAGCAAACTATGATCTCTCTCCACTCTTGTGTTGATTGCTCTAGAATGGTGCATCTACGCCCTATATTTGTGATTTATATCACAATAGTTTTTTGTTTTCGCTATCCTTTAAAATAGCTTTGTACATTTATGTGTCCTGGAAAATATAGAATTTGCGCTGGAGCACAAAAATAACAAAAGTGATTTCTTACTTTTCATGCTGCTTTTCGAATGCTTTTTGTCCCATAACGTGATGTTGATCACTGGCTTGTATGTGGATGCTAGGATTGATGAGAGGCGGCTCACTGTTGGTGTGTGACACAGCTCTCTACGCCCTGCTATCTCCTCCTTTCCGTCACTGTGAGTGGGAGGATGTTTGTTACTCTCGAGTTGGGCAGGATGAATAGCCATCAAGGTTTCATTCCATTATTGAGAGTTATGACATGACCCCAAAACAGCAACATGCCTTTGATAAAAGTGCGTTTAAAATCAGCATGGTCCAACACTTGACCCAGCTAGGTCACGCACCTGAAACCGCTCAACAACGCGATTGGTACCTTGCCTTAGGGCGTGCATTGGCTGAGCACACAACAGGCGACTTGGTGGCGACTGAAAACGATCAAGCGATCAAACAGGCAAAAAGCGTTAACTATTTATCTCTTGAATTTCTCATTGGCCGCTTGACGGGCAACAACCTGATTAGCATGGGTTTATACGATGTGATTGCTGAGGCCGTTGGTGAACTCGGTCTGGGTCTTACCGACTTATTAGAGCAAGAGCGTGACCCGTCACTCGGCAACGGTGGGCTTGGGCGTCTCGCCGCTTGCTTTATGGATTCACTCGCGGCACAGCAATATCCAGCAGTTGGCTATGGCTTACACTACGAATATGGCCTTTTCCGCCAATCTTTCGATCAAGGGGCGCAGCAAGAAGCGCCTGATGCATGGCGTGAGCCAGAAGGCTACCCTTGGGAAGTCGTCCGTCCGGACCTGACTCAAACCATTGGTTTTTATGGCCATGTTGAGGTTGTTGAGGAAGCGGGGCATACCTATCGTCAATGGGTGCCTAGCTTGAAAATCCAGGCAATGCCTTGGGACTTACCCATTGTCGGTTACCAAAGTAACACCGTTTATCCATTGCGTTTGTGGGAAGGTCGAGCACTGACACCGTTCGCGCTTGATGCTTTTAATGCGGGCGAGTACACCCATGCGCAGCAAGCTGATATTGATGCGGGTAACCTGACTAAAGTCCTTTACCCCAACGATAATCATGATGCGGGCAAGACGCTGCGTTTAATGCAGCAGTACTTCCATAGCGCCGCCTCAGTGGGTGACATCCTTCGCCGTCACTTGGAAGCAGGACATGCGTTGGCGGCGTTGCCGGAGTATGAAACCATTCAGCTTAACGATACTCACCCAACGATCGCCATTCCGGAACTGATGCGTGTGTTGCTAGATGATTATCGCTTAGGTTGGGATGAAGCGTGGGCCATTGCTAGCCGTACCTTCGCTTACACGAATCATACGTTATTACCTGAAGCGCTTGAAACGTGGAGTGAATCGCTCATGGCAGAGCTTCTTCCTCGCCATATGGAGATCATTTTCGAGATCAACCATCGTTTCTTACAAGACGTGGAGCAAAAGTGGCCTGGTGATGTGCGCAAACAGCAAGTGTTATCCGTGATCGATGATCAAGGTGAACGCATGGTGCGCATGGCGAATCTGTGTGTGATTGGCTCTTATGCTGTCAACGGTGTCGCGGCCTTGCACTCACAGTTGGTTAAACGTGATTTATTCCCTGAGTTTGATGCGCTTTATCCAGGTCGCATTCAAAATGTGACAAACGGCATTACACCGCGTCGTTGGTTGAAATTCTGTAATCCTGATTTATCAAACTTGATCAGTGAAAAAATTGGCGAGCAGTGGCCAGCACAGCTTGAGCAACTCGAGCAGGTTGCACAATATGCTGACGACGCTGATTTTCAGAAAACCTTCATGGCGGTCAAGAAGCGCAATAAACAGCGCCTTGCTGACTGGGTAAAATCCAACCTCGATATCACGCTTAACACCGATGCGATTTTCGATGTTCAGATCAAGCGTCTACACGAATATAAGCGTCAGCACTTAAATCTATTGCATGTGATTTCGCTCTATCAGCGCTTGCTCAACGAGCCAAACTTTAACATGGCGCCGCGTGTTGTCTTTTTTGCCGCTAAAGCAGCCCCAGGTTATGAACTGGCAAAATCGATCATTTTCGCTATCAACAAGGTGGCCGAAACGATCAATAACGATCCACGCGTTGGCGATAAGCTTAAAGTGGTGTTTATTCCAGACTACCGCGTAAGCATGGCAGAAATTATCATTCCAGCCGCCGATGTGTCAGAGCAAATCTCAATGGCCGGTAAAGAAGCGTCGGGCACGGGTAATATGAAAATGGCCCTTAACGGTGCCTTGACCATTGGTACCATGGATGGCGCTAACGTCGAGATCCGTGAAGAAGTGGGTGACGATAATATCTATATCTTCGGCTTAGATGTTGATGGGGTCACCGAATTACGCCAAAAAGGCTATCAACCCGAAACAGCGTACCAAAATCAACCGCTTCTAAAAGCCGCTTTAGATAGCCTATTGGATGAAACCTTCACGCCAGGGCAGCCTGGTTTGCTGCGCCCTGTCTTTGACAGCGTGATGACAAGTGGTGACCCGTACTTATGTTTGGCTGACTTTGCTGATTATGTCCGCGCACACAATGACATTGATCGTGATTATCGAGACATGTCGCAGTGGGCACGCAAAGCCATTCTTAACACCGCGCTGGTTGGTAAGTTTAGCTCTGACCGTTCCATCCGTGATTATGTTAATAATATTTGGCAGCTAAAAGCGATCAAACGCTAATTGCTAATTGCAATATAACGGGTTAACAACCTGATAGGTGGCAAGGGATTCGCCTTGCCACCTGATAATAATGACAACAATATTGCCCAATAAAAGAAGGGGGCAGACCCCTCGGAGAAAGCGATGAAAGAATCTGCATTAAAGACAGTCGCACACATGGCGAACCTTGCCGACCGTTATATCAGTGCTTGGGGCACAGAAGCGGCGGTGCCAGACAGTACCTTACATGATTTATTAACGTCACTTGGCTATGACACACGTCATGATGATGCGTTGTTGGCATCAGCGGAGAGAAAACATAAAACGGATGTGCTTGCCCCCGTACAGGTGGTGCAAGACAACGAACCGGTTGAAATTGCGCTTTACCTTGGCACCAGTGCCAGAGACAGTGATTTTAGTTGGCGTTTGGAAACCGAACAGGGCGAGTGCTTTGAAGGTTATCTTCAGTCACAAATTATTCGCGACGAACGCAGTGAGGGTGGCCCGCTCGTTTTTAGTTTACCGTGCGCTCTACCTTGGGGCTACCACCGTCTTTTTGTAAACCGAAAGCGCCGCAAATCTCCCTATCAGATGACGTTAATTATGGCGCCTTCTCAGTGCTATAAACAACCTGAACTGAACGCGCACAAAAAAATGTGGGGGCCGAGTATTCAGCTCTACACCTTACGCACTCCACATAATTGGGGCATCGGTGATTTTGGCGATCTCAAACAGTTGGTCAGTGAATTGGCGTCACGCGGGGCAGATTTTGTTGGTCTGAACCCGATTCATGCGCTTTTCCCTGCCAACCCTGAAGCCGCGAGTCCTTATAGTCCGTCATCGCGTCGCTGGCTTAATCTTTTGTATATCGATGTCAGCGCGGTGCGAGAGTTTTCATTGAGCGCCAAGGCGCAGCAACTGGTGGGCAGTGCCGCGTTTCAACGTCGATTACAGGCCGTACGTGATACCCATTGGGTCGATTATAGTGAAGTTGCCGCATTGAAGATGGCGGTATTGCCGTTACTGTTTGAGGAGTTTAAACAGCGGGAGTTGCTGCAACAGACGCATCGTGGCCGCGCTTTCTTAGATTTTATTGAGCAAGGTGGTGACAGCTTAAAACAGCAAGCGACCTTTGATGCATTGCATCAACACTTGCGCGCAGACGACGAGAATATGTGGGGCTGGCCGGTGTTCCCAGAAAAGTACCGTCGTTATGAGAATGCGGCGACGCAAGCTTTTATTGAACAGCACCATGATGACATCCAGCTGTATATGTATTTACAGTGGATTGCTCAAATCCAAATCGAAGAGGCACAAGCGATCGCCGAAGAACAAGGCATGGCGCTCGGTTTATATCGCGACTTGGCGGTGGGTGTTTCAGATGCGGGAAGTGAAACATGGTCAGATAACTCGCCACTCGTGCTTGACGCCAGTGTTGGCGCGCCACCCGATATGTTGGGGCCGCGAGGACAAAATTGGGGCTTACCACCGTTTGATCCACAAGCGCTGCAAGCTTCGGGTTATCATGCTTATATTGAACTGTTGCGTGCCAATATGCGTCACTGTGGTGCATTAAGGATTGACCATGTGCTAGGTCTGTTGCGTTTATGGTGGATTCCGAAAGGCAAGAACGCCAGCGAAGGCGCGTATTTATATTACCCAGTAAAAGACATGCTTGCTATTTTGGAACTTGAATCACACCGCCATCAATGCAGTGTGATTGGTGAAGATTTAGGCACGGTGCCTGATGAAATTGGTGCGTTGCTGAGCGATGCGGGTGTGCATTCTTATAAAGTGTTCTTCTTTGAAACGTCAGAAGAAGATGGTGGATTTATTTCACCGGCCCATTATACCGAGCAAGCGATGGCAACACTTTCCACTCATGATATGCCAACCATTCGGGGATTTTGGCATTGTGATGACTTAAAAATGGGTCAAGAGCTGGGCTTGTATCCGGACGAAGCACAGCTTCAGCAATTGTTTGATGATCGCTTAAAAGCGAAACAAGGGATCTTAGACAGTGTTCGTTGGCATGGCATGTTGCCGGAAGGTGTAGGGGCAGATGCGCGTTATGTGCCGATGGATGGCTATTTGTGTCGCGCACTACAATTGCATGTCGCAGCCGGCCAATCTGCGCTGTTGAGTGTGCAGCTTGAAGATTGGTTAGAAATGGACAAGCCAGTTAATATCCCTGGTACGGTTGATGAGTATCCCAACTGGCGACGTAAACTCTCTGTGAACCTAGATACGTTGTTTAGCCGCGAAGAGTTAAATCAACTGGCGAAGGATCTTTCGCGGGTACGCTTACACGCGAGTCGTCTATCCGTTTGATCGCCTGATCACCACGCGACCACGCTCTATCCTTAGTGCTAGCCAACACACATGGGATGGAGCGTTTTTCTATAAGGAGCCTTCTGTGTCACATTCCTCTTCCTCGATGACACCATACTATACGCACCCCGATCACTACGACATCGATCTCGCGGCCTTGCACAATCCTCGCTATGCGCATCAGCTCATGGGTGCGCATCCTATGACCTTGCCGGTTAAGGGTGAGTCTATTGAAGGCGTGCGTTTTATTGTCTTTGCCCCTCATGCGCAATCGGTCAGCGTGATTGGCGATTGGAACCAATGGCACGCTGATACCGCCTTGATGACGCCCATTGAAGATGGCTTTTGGGTCGGGTTTATTGCCAACCTTGGCACACACCAACGCTATAAATACGCCTTAACCGGTCCTGATGGACAGGGTTTACCCCATAAAGCCGATCCTTACGGGGCGTACGCTGAGCCTTATCCCTCGTTTGCGTCACTGACTTATGATCAGTCTGTTTATCAATGGAACGATCATCAGTGGCAGCAACGACCCATAACCGCAAAGCATCAACAAGCCTTGTCGTTTTATGAGTTACATCTTGGCTCGTGGCAACATGATGAAAATGGCCAAATGCTGGGCTATCGCGACCTTGCTGCGCGCTTAGTGCCGTATCTGGTTGATATGGGCTATACCCATGTGGAGCTAATGCCGGTCAGTGAGCACCCTTTTTATGGGTCGTGGGGATATCAACCCATAGGGCTTTTTGCACCGACCAGCCGCTACGGTTCGCCGGATGATTTTAAGTATTTTGTCGACCAATGCCATCAGGCAGGGATCGGCGTGATCCTTGATTGGGTACCGGGGCATTTTCCCACCGATGATCATGGACTTGCGTACTTTGATGGCACCCCTTTATATCACGATCCTGATCCGCGTCGCGGTTGGCATAATGATTGGCACTGCCATCTCTACGATATGGGTAAAGATCATGTGCGCCGTTTTCTAGTTAATAATGCGCTGTATTGGCTCGATCAATTTCACATTGATGGTCTACGCGTGGATGCCGTCGCGTCGATGCTCTATCTCGATTATTCGCGTGAGCATGACCAATGGCTCCCCAACGCTGACGGTGGAAACGAGAATTACGACGCGATTGCGACACTAAAATGGATGAACGAGTCGGTTTATCACTATTTTCCCAATGCGATGACGATTGCTGAAGAGTCCACCACATTTCCTGGCGTGTCTGCGCCCACGTATATGGGAGGGCTTGGGTTCGGATTCAAATGGAATATGGGCTGGATGCATGACAGCTTAAGTTATATCCGTGAAGAACCTGTGCATCGACGCTATCATCACGATACGCTGACCTTTCCATTAGTTTATGCGTTTAGTGAGAACTATGTGTTACCGCTATCGCATGACGAAGTGGTCTATGGTAAAGGCTCTCTGATGGGCAAAATGCCTGGCGATGAGTGGCAACAAACGGCTAATTTACGCGCCTATTTGAGCTATATGTATGGTCAACCCGGAAAAAAAATGAATTTTATGGGGGCGGAAATTGGTCAAACAGCAGAGTGGGATCACGATAGTCAACTTGAGTGGCACTGGTTGCAGTATGAACGCCACCAAGGTGTTCAGGCTCTGGTGAAAGCCCTCAATGATCTTTATGTGTCGACGCCAGCATTGTACCGACTCGATTGTGATCCGACAGGGTTTGAATGGCGAGTCAAAGATGCGGCAGATATCAGTATCATGGCCCATGAGCGGTTGGGCGATGATGGCTCGCGAGTGCTGGTGGTGAGTAATTTCACGCCTGTACCACGTGATGGCCTTCAGCTAGGTGTACCGATGAGTGGCGACTACCAACTAGTATTAAACTCCGATGATGAGGCATTTTGGGGCAGTGGCTATCCGGTTTACCAAGTAGTGAGTACGGATAAAATATCAGCACATGAGCAACCCCAATCACTGACGCTCAATTTGCCACCGTTAGCCACGGTTTTTTATCGCTGGCAAGGGTGAACAACTTCAAACCACGCTAGACGACCCAATGAGGAACGCACCAAGTTAATCCTTGGTGCGTTTTTATTTGTCGCCTCGCGCAGACCGCAACGCTATGTTTACTGCACCGCTTACCGCCTGTTCTAGGTTGAAACCATCAAAAAAGGCCGCGTATGCCTGCCTAATTGTTATCTTTGAGGCGCTGTTTTATGCCGCATCTTCTTCGTCAACGAAGGTCACGCCGTTTTCACGGTGTAGACGCTTGCACGCGCGGCCGTCGCTGTGGAACAAGTGACAGCGGTGAGCGGGAATACCAATCGCGTACTTCTCGCCGGGCTCAATCTCAACCGTATCGAGTTGGCGATAGATCACATCCGCATCGGCACTTTCTAGGTTGAGATAAATTTGCGTCTCGTTACCCAACTTCTCAACGATGGTCGCTTCCCCTTCGATTTTGGCATCACCGTCTTTGGCGGCGATTAAATGCTCTGGGCGAATCCCTAGCGACATACGATCACCGCGGGTGACGGTTTTGCCATCGACCGGTATCCAAAAACTGGCTCCCTCACTTAGCTGCACTTTGACCCGAGTCGGCTCAACATCTGCGATGAATACGCTCATGAAATTCATTTTTGGTGAGCCAATAAAAGAGGCAACAAAGCGGTTTTGTGGGTAGTGGTATAGCTCAAGCGGTTTGCCCACTTGCGCGACACGGCCCTCATCTAGCACCACAATTTTATCGGCCATGGTCATCGCTTCGATCTGATCGTGTGTGACATAAATCATGGTACAGCCAAGCTGACGTTGTAACTTGGTGATTTGTGCACGCATCTGCACCCGTAACCCGGCATCGAGATTCGATAAGGGTTCATCAAGTAGAAAAACCTGTGGTTGAGACACTAGGGTACGGCCAATGGCGACGCGCTGACGTTGGCCGCCCGACAGGGATTTTGGTTGTCTATCTAATAAGTGACCAAGTTGCAAAATTTCCGCCGCTTGATGCACGCGCTTATCTACCTCAGCCTTATTGGCTTTTGCCAGCTTTAAACCAAATGACATATTGTCGTAGAGGTTTAAGTGGGGATAAAGGGCATAGGATTGGAACACCATGCCGACGCCACGCTTAGATGGCTCTATATCATTTACTCGCTGATCATCAATGTAAAGGTCGCCCGACGTAATATCTTCCAACCCGGCAACACAGCGCAATAAGGTGGATTTACCGCAACCAGAAGGACCGACAAAGACGACAAATTCGCCATCTTTAATCTCTAGGTCAACGTTTTTAGAAATCATTACATCGTTGTCATACGCTTTACAAACGTTTTTAAACGTGACACTTGCCATGTCGCTCGCCCTCAATCGCTTTTCATTAATTCGGCTCAATTTGCATGATACGTGGTTATGTTATCAATGTGGGTCGTTATAAGCGTTACCGCTTTTGTTTAACGTTCGTTGATGATTAATTAGCCACACTAGGGAAAATACCACTCATGCTTTTTTTTGATGAGACTCAGTGTGTCTTATCTGCGCTAGCCCTGCATCCTCCTATCATCAATTATTACAGGGGGAGTAGGCGGGGAGGAGGATTTTCTCCTACCTAAAATAATTTGAGGGCGTACTTCACAAAAATCTGAGCTAATTAGTTGAACTTGATCACGTTCAGTTTATTTTTGTGAGCCGCATCATTAGTGACGAGCGATATGGATCACGAATTCGCTCGCATAGGTGTAGGGCGTAGAGACCAGGATGATGAGGAATGAAGAGGAATTACCCATGATAGAGCCTGAAACACAGCTCATCCTCCATGGAATCGTGCTACACCTCAGTAGAAGAAGGATAGAAAGATGAATAAATCACTTAGCGCTGTTGCCCTCGGTACCCTGATTGCACTTGGCTCATTTGGTGCAAATGCGAATATCGAAGAAGGCCAGCTGACCATTTGGATTAATGGTGACAAAGGTTATAACGGCCTTGCCGAAGTGGGTGACCGTTTTGAACAAGACACGGGCATTCCTGTAACCGTGGTTCACCCTGATGGCCTGCAAGACAAGTTTCCGCAAACCGCATCAACGGGTGATGGCCCAGATATCGTTTTTTGGGCGCATGACCGTTTCGGTGGCTATGCCGAGTCAGGCTTATTGACAGAAATTCGTCCGTCGGATCGTTTAAAAGACGGCATGGTCGATTTTGCTTGGGATGCGGTCAAATACAAAGGCAAATACGTCGGATATCCGGTGGCAGTGGAGTCACTGTCTCTTATCTACAACAAAGATCTCGTCCCTAATCCGCCAGAAACGTGGCAAGACGTGGTTTCGATAGATGCCAAGCTCAAAGAGCAAGGCAAATCGGCCATCATGTGGAACTTAAAAGAACCCTACTTTACTTGGCCACTAATGGCGGCTGATGGCGGTTATGCGTTTAAACAAACGGCAACGGGTTATGATGTCAAAGATGCGGGCATCAATAATAAAGGGGTTCACGATGCACTTAACTTCATGAAGCAGATGGTCAAAGATGGCGTGATTTCTTCTGATATGGATTATTCCGTTTCTGAAGCTGCGTTTAACAAAGGTGACACAGCGATGACCATCAATGGCCCATGGTCGTGGGGGAACGTTGAGAAGTCAGGCATTAATTATGGTGTGGCTACCTTGCCAACTTTCCAAGGTGAAGCCTCTAAGCCCTTTGTTGGCGTGTTAAGTGCCGGTATTAGCACCGCGTCGCCAAACAAGGCACTCGCCGTCGAGTTTCTTGAAAACTATTTGCTGACCAATGAAGGCCTATCAACCGTGAATGCGGATAAGCCTCTGGGTGCGGTGGCGTTAAATGCTTATCAAGCTGAACTTGCTAAAGATCCGCGCATTGCGGCAACGATGGAAAACGCTAAGCATGGCGAGGTAATGCCAAACATTCCGCAAATGAACGCGTTCTGGGCGGCAGCCAAAAACGCAATTATCAACGTGGTTGATGACCGTCAAAGCGTTGAAGCTGCTCTTAACGACGCAGAAAAACAAATGGTTAAATAAGCTCTATCTGCAGGGGGGATGCGTCCTCCCTGCACACTTCAGAATTAAGTGAGTAGCGTTCCTTATGCAGTCAGTCCAAGGTTCTCAAGCTATGACAACGTCAGGCTCTTCTTTGCCCAGCAGCACAAAAGCGTTCATCAAATGGGCGCTGCTGGCCTCTGTGGCTATTATTAACGGTTATGCCACCGTTTTAATGTATTCGCGTGGTGAAACTGCTTTTGCCCTGTTAACCGTGGTGTTAACCGCGTTAGCGCTGTACATTTTTGGTAGTAAAAAGACATATGCCCACCGATACATTTATCCAGGTATCGCGGGAATGATTCTTTTCATCATTTTCCCATTGGTATACACCGTGGGGCTTTCACTTACCAATTATAGTGCCTCCAACCAGTTATCTTTCGAACGCGCTCAGTCGGTATTGCTAGAGCGTACCTTCCAAAGTAGTGATAGCTATCCGTTTTCTCTTTACCAAACGGATAAAGGCGCGCGTCTTGTGGTGGAGATGCCGGAGGCTCGCTACGCCACCAAACCGTTTGACTTTGCAGCCCTTCCAGCCCAAACACTGGCGTTAACGCCAGTCGACAGTATCTCGGGCGAAAAAGCGACATTACGAGCGGTGATCCAAAATCGAGACGCACTCAGCGCTCTCGAACTTAAACGCAGCGATGATCAAATCATTCGGATGAGCGGTTTAAGGAAGTTTGCAGCCATTCAACCGCTTTACAGCCTGCAAGATGATGGTCGTACACTGATCAATAACCAAACCGGTGAAACACTCAAGCCAAATGATGAGATCGGTTATTACCAAGTGGTTAACGATGCCGGCGAATTTGTTGGCGATACTGTTTCACCTGGATATGTTGTTCAAATTGGTACCGATAATTTCGAACGCGTATGGACGGATGATGGAATTAAAGAGCCCTTTATTGGCATCTTTATTTGGACGATTGTCTTTTCGGTATTATCTGTCGCTTTTTCCCTATTTATTGGTTTGATTCTTGCCAGCCTTGTTCAGTGGGAAGAGTTGAAGGGTAAGTCTATTTATCGTCTACTCCTTATTCTGCCTTATGCGGTGCCAGCGTTTATTTCGATTTTGATTTTCCGCGGTTTATATAATCAAAGCTTCGGTGAAATAAATATGGTATTAGAGGCTCTGTTTGGGATCAGTCCTAATTGGTTCTCAGACCCTGTAATGGCCAGAAGTATGGTGGTAACGGTCAATACTTGGCTGGGCTTTCCTTATATGATGATTCTTTGTATGGGCTTGCTTAAGGCCATTCCGGATGATCTCTATGAGGCATCGGCCATTGACGGCGCGAATTTCATCCAAAATTTCACCCGCATCACATTGCCGATGATGATCAAGCCTCTAACGCCTTTGCTGATTGCGGCCTTTGCGTTTAACTTCAATAACTTTGTGATGATTATGTTGTTAACTGAAGGTGGTCCAAATCGCATTGGTACCACAGAGCCGGCCGGTTATACCGACTTGCTGGTCAGTTATACCTACCGAATTGCGTTTGAAGGCAGTGGCGGTCAGGACTTTGGTTTGGCGAGTGCGATTGCGACGCTGATTTTCATTTTAGTTGGCGCTTTAGCTCTGGTGAATCTGCGCTTTGCACATAAAAACACGCAGTAAGGATATTTAATATGGCAATGGTACAAGGTAAATCCTTAAAATATCGCGTTTGGGCAACCCATATTGGTCTGTGCTTATTTTTGGCGCTGATTTTATTCCCGCTGTTAATGATTATTGCGATTTCCTTCCGAGAGGGTAATTTTGCTACCGGGAGTTTGATCCCGAAAAATCCGTCACTGGAGCACTGGAAGTTAGCACTGGGTTTCTCGGTGACTAATCCGGATGGCACAGTCACTCCTCCACCATTCCCCGTCCTATTGTGGCTATGGAACTCGGTGAAGGTTGCAGGCATTACTTCGTTATTTATTGTAGTGCTGTCTACCACCTCGGCATACGCTTTTGCCCGTATGCGGTTTAAAGGTAAGCAGACTATCCTCGATGCAATGATGATCTTCCAAATGTTCCCGGCAGTGCTGGCATTGGTGGCTATCTACGCCTTGTTTGATAAGTTAGGTCAGTACATTCCATTTTTAGGGCTCAACACTCATGGCGGCTTGATCTTTGCCTATTTAGGCGGGATTGCGTTGCACGTCTGGACCATTAAAGGGTACTTTGAAAGCATTGACGGTTCCCTCGAAGAGGCTGCGGCTTTGGATGGGGCCACGCCATGGCAAGCCTTTAGGCTGGTACTACTTCCGCTCTCAGTACCAATCTTGGCGGTGGTCTTTATTCTGGCATTTATTATGGCCGTGGGTGAGGTACCGGTGGCTTCGATTCTGTTATCGGATGTCGATTCTTATACCTTGGCGGTAGGGATGCAGCAGTACTTGTATCCGCAAAACTATCTGTGGGGCGACTTCGCGGCGGCAGCCGTGCTGTCAGCAGTACCGATTACCGGTGTCTTCTTGCTAGCACAACGTTGGTTAGTGGGTGGTTTGACCGCAGGTGGCGTGAAAGGGTAACCCTCAACCCACCATTGATTGTTAAGAACCACGTAAAAGGCAGCTGATAACAGCTGCCTTTTTTGATGCGGGGGATATTAGGCTACAGCCAATCACCGTCAATACAGACTAAAAAGCTCTTTGCTGCCAAGCGTTGGAATGCTTCTGGTGCAGAGACAGTCGTCTCATCGGTCGCCGTATCACAGACAATGCGCCATTGGTGATCACTCGGTAGCCGTAACGCTTGGGCGGTGTCGCTGCTATTAATGGCTATAAGCATTGATTGACCCGCGTCAGGGTGATGCGCGCCGATCGTGATCTGACAGCTGAGCGCTTGCAGGTTTGGCCATTGGTGATCTTGAATCGGATCGCCATTCGAATGGCGCCACGCAATCTGATTTAAATGGCGCTGTGTGCCACTCAATGCATCAATAAAGCGCGGCACGATAGTATTGCGACGCGCAATCATGGTGGCAAACCAATTTGACCAAGCGTGATTCTGCGTTTGCCAGTTTAGCCAACTCGTGGGGTTATCTTGGCAGTAAGCATTGTTATTGCCTTGTTGCGAGTGACTGATGAGATCCGCGGTCAGAATATGCGGGATGCCCAATGAGAACAAAATACTCGCGATCATATTACGCTTTTGCTGCTCCCTAACAGCCATAATTGTGGGATCGTCTGTCGGTCCTTCGATGCCATAGTTCGCAGAGCGGTTGTCACCGTGACCATCTCGGTTATTCTCACCGTTCGCGTGGTTATGTCGTTTGGCGTAACTGACCATATCTTGCAGGGTAAAACCGTCATGATAGGTTACATAGTTAATCGGCAAATGATCGGGCCAGTGGCTGGCACTAAAAAAGTCACGCGATCCCATAAGACGAGTAGCAAAATCTTGTAACTTGCCTGGATCGCCACGCCATACACTGCGGGTGGTATCGCGGATTTTATCGTTACACTCGGCCCAATTTGCTGGGAACTGGCCTAACTGGTAACCATTGGGGCCAATATCCCAGGGTTCAGCAATCAGTTTGACGGTAGAAAGGATAGGGTCTTGGGCAATAGCGTGGAAAAAGGCACTATGTGGATGAAAAGCCTCACCGTCTCGCCCCACAGTGGCGGCGAGATCGAATCGAAACCCATCCACGTGATAGTGGGTGACCCACATACGCAAGGTGTCGAGCACCAGTTTTAGCGCGGCAGGATGGCGTAAATCAAGGGTATTGCCACAACCGGTATAATTGCGCAGCTGTTGGTTATCCTGGAGATACATTGCCTGGTCGATCGCTTTAAAATGCAGTATCGGTCCACCGTCGCCACCTTCCGCGGTATGATTAAATACCACGTCTAAAATCACCTCAATGTCGTGACGATGTAGCTCGCGTATTGCTGTTTTCAACTCATTAATCGCGTCCTTTTCGGCATAACGCGGATCCGGGGCCATCCAAACATAAGGGTTATAGCCCCAATAATTGGTTTTTTGCTGGCTGAGTAAATGCGGCTCGGGTAAGCATGCGGTGATAGGAAGCAGTTGCAGGCAATTAATATGATGTTTTTGGTAAAACGCCAACATCGCTGGTGAGATTAAACCCAAGTAACGCCCTTTTTCCGACGGCTCCACATCCGGGTGCTGCTGAGTCAGCCCTTTAACATGAGTTTCAAAAATCACAGTGTCGCACATTGGACGCTGAGGGGATGACACGCCTTGCCAATCAAATGGCGCATGATCCACAACTTGGCAGCGCGCCAGTAATGTACTTTGCGATGATGTATAAGGAGGCTGATAGCTTAAAGGGCCAGTCACCGCTTGCGCATACGGATCGGCTACGCACCATGTTTGGCCATTATGTGAGATTTCAAAACTGTAATCTTGCCCTGCAACCACATCAGCGACATCTTTTGTCCAATAACCACGCTTGTATTCGCGCATGGCGAGCCGCTGAGGTTGGTGCCCTTGATGCCACAACAATAAATGCACGCAGTCCTGGTCTGGTGCGTACAAAGTAAATCGACAACCTGAGTCGTATAACTGAGCCCCTAATGAATAAGGAGCAGGAAAACAAATCGACATAAATAACACCATTAAATTAGACTCGTTGCCATTAGAGCTTTTAATCATAAACAATTCAATCTGATGTCACATTTATGATGATTGCCCAGTATGTAATTAAGTTTCATGCCTTTAAGAATAAATCTATTAATAGTGATCATGTCGACGTTTTGTAGGCCTGTTTAGCGAAAAATAATTACCAATTACGCCCTCGTTCAGTGACTCAGCTCGACAAGTTTAGATAATTAGCTCTCACTCATCCTTTCTCCTCCTCCCCCTGAAATCGCACGGCTGGATGACGCCAAAATGACCGCTCAGGGATAGGATAATTTCAGGATAACGAAGAAAGCTAAGCCTTGGACACATTGTCTTTTTCCACTACCCACTGCCGGTGTGAAGAGACACGTAAAAAAGGCCCATTATGGAGTAAGGTATGAGAAAAGTAAGTTTAATTGCCGCAGCTATCGCGACTGCTGTCACTGCCACCTCAGCATTCGCTGTCGACTTTAATGGTTATGCACGTGCTGGTGCTGCTATCGGTGGCAATGGCGCGGGTGATAGTGCTTTTGAAAAGAATAAAGTTGGTCGTTTGGGTAATGAAGACGACAACTATTACGAGTTCGGCTTTTCAGAGGAGCTTCAAACCGGGGAGCAATCATGGAAGCTCGAATCGATGATTGCCTCTAGTGACAAAGGTGAAAGTGGTTGGGAAGATAGCGAGATTAATGTCGCGCAATTTAATGTCCAAGCCAAAGGGGTGATTGCATCTGACCCTGAAGCCGTTGTCTGGGCGGGTAAGCGTTATTATCAACGTAAAGACATCCACATTACTGACTTCTATTTCTTGAATACGTCAGGCACCGGTGGTGGTATCGAAAATATTTCATTGGGCGACCAAAAACTTTCCTTAGCTTTTGTTCAAGATGGAGAAAATGATCAGTCTTCAGGCTATATTTTTGATGCACGTTTAGCCAATATTGGCTTGTGGGAAGACGCTAGCCTTGAGCTCGCTACTGCCTATAACTTTGCGACAGAAAAAGATGATCAAACGGAAGTAGCTGATGATGGCATTATGCTAACCGGTATTGTGCATCAGAATATGGATAACGGCTTCAACCAAACAATACTGCAATATGGCTCTGCAGGATACGGTGATCAGATTGCTGGTTTTGGCTCTGGTGCGTGGTACAACCGTGGTTCAGACGATAAAAACGATGCGCAAGGCTATCGTATTATCAACTGGGGTGTGATGAATATTGGGTCGTCAATGGAACTCGGACATCAGCTTTCTTATCATAATGGCTCGGATTTGACCGATGGTGAGGGTGACTCTGATATGTTCACTGCAGTCGTGCGCCCTGTTTATAAGTGGAACGATACGATGCGCACCATCGGTGAGGTCGGCTTCTTTGATGGCGAAAATCAAGGAGCAGACCAAGGAGGCCACAAGTTTACTTTAGCTCAAGCATGGGCAATGGGTGACAGCTTCTGGTCGCGTCCTGAGATCCGCTTCTACGGTACGTATATAACGGATGAAGAGGGAGATACGTTTGGTGACAAAGGTGACTCAGAGTTCGTAACTGGTGTGCAATTGGAAGCTTGGTGGTAAGCCTTTTTTAAACTGTCTTTTTTTCATAGCCGACAATTGTCGGCTATTTTTTTAGGTGTTTTATATGAATAAGAAAGTGTTATTTATTTCTGGGTTATTATTACTTAATGGGTGCTCGACGATTGTTGATGACCAATATCAGGTTGCACCTATAGGAAAGGCAGTGACGCAGATTCAACAAGCGAAAAAACTGCCGTTAGAAATGGATCAAGAGATCAAATTAGCGGTGACCGCGCAAACACAAGTCCTAGATATACATAGCATTGATAGCCCTGGCGTTATTTTTGAATTACCGATGGTAAAAAATGGATTCGATATCAATATTGAGGCAGAAATCAAAGATAGTGTTTTTGTCCCAAGTGCCAAAGTGATTAATCAGTCTGGCGATATTCGTGCTGAGCTTGATGATCAAGGTTTGGTTTATCTAAAGCCCCGTCTAGCTGATGGAAACCGTTTGCAAGGTAATATTAAAGTCCATCCACAAATAGGTGACAGTGCGCTCTACTTGGTTGTTTTTACTGATAAAGATAAACTTAATGAAACGGTGGCGGTCAGTCATCCAGCGAAACTAGACGCAGAGGGAAGAGGGAATTACTTTCCAGAGGTAGGCGATATTCAAGTTCCGCGCGCTTTAACCGGGAAGCTTTCAATTGAGGCAACCGCCTTGGGAGCACGTACTGATGATCCGTCTACTGTGCTGCCAGTGCTCTCCAACACTGAACGTCCGCAAAAAGAAAGCGTGAATTTTTACCACCAGGCTATTCGAACCGCGATTGCAGACAACGATGTCGACAAAGCAATGGGATTGCTGCGTGATGCTGAGCAATTGGGTATTGCCGACGCTGATCAAGTCTTTCGTGACGCGATGAAAGCACAGTTAGATCGGCAGTAATCGAGCTTTGCAGTGACGTTTCATCACATAGCGATTCTAGACAGCAAATAAAAAGGGCACCTGCAAATGGTGCCCTTTTTGCGATCAAGACAGAGTGCCGGATTAGACTTTGAACGTCTCGACCAGCTGACGGATGGTGGTGGCTTCTTGGTTCAGCGTATGGTTTGCGCCTTGTGCTTGCTCACTGAGCGATAAGGTTTGCTCTATACGTTGTGAAAGGGCTTGGATATTTTCGGCCACTTGCTGAGAAACGGCACTTTGCTCCTCGGCTGCCCCTGCGGTTTGATAATTGATATCGCCGAGCTGGTGTACCAAATCAACAATCTCGTTTAAGGTCTGCTGCACGGAGACACTCGCTTGATAACCCTCTGCGGCACCGTGTTCACCTTGCTGGATAACCGCTTCAATATCCGTTAACAGTTGGTTAAATGTTTCAAGCGTCGATACGATTTGATCGACAGACTTTTGTGAATGCTGGGCTAACGCGCGTACCTCGTCAGCGACCACCGCAAATCCTCGGCCAGCTTCACCGGCGCGTGCTGACTCAATCGCGGCATTGAGCGCCAATAAGTTCGTTTGATCCGAAATGCCACGAATATCATCGAGTAGTGCGGCAATATCGCTACCACTGGCTTTGACTTCGCTGACAAAGCTGTTGGCTTTTTGTAGATCATTGTTCGCTGTTTGATTGCGCGCTACGTTGTTGGTCACATTATCCATACATTGATTCAGTGACGACACCACCGCGGCATTTTTCTCTTTGGAGGCTTCAGAGTTAGTTGCCACATCTTTGGACGTTGCTGTTAGTTGTTCCATGGCCGTCGCCGCTTGATGCAAGGTCTCCGTATTTTCAGACAGCGCTTGATGCGCATCGGTGATCGCATGGTTAGCCGTCGTTGAAGTATCCGACAAGCGTCCACCTGCTTGCTGAATTTGGCCAACCATCGACTGTAGCGCATCCAGCATCTGATTGACTGACTGTTTGATACTATCAATCTCGGTTTTACCCGTGACGGATAAACGCTGAGTTAAATCCCCACCGCCTTGCGCAATCGCCTGAATGGAGTGATCAACACTGGTTAACGGCGCCAATTGGCGTTTGATGACGACTTGAATGATGATAAACGCCAAAATCAGCACGATACCACTTACCAGATAGATGGTGTTTTGGATATGCGTCTCGGCCTCGGTCATCATTTGATTGAGTTGCGTCACCGGTGCCATAGCAGCAGAGATAGGGGTCACAATCATCACCGACCAGGTCTTGGTCATATTGCCAAACTCAATGGGTTGCGATACGTAAAAGTGCGAATCGGTTTGCTTGAATTGGTTTGTTGCGTTCTGGCTTAGAAGGTTAGAAAGTGGTTGGTAAGCAGGAGAGGAAAGTCCCGAGACCGCAGCGCCATGTTGAACGTGCTGATCGGTACTAGCCACAATCCGACCATCTTGACTGATAACAAATAGTTCCCCGTCATTATCGGCACGTTTGGCTAAGAGTGATTGGATTTGCGAGGTCTTGAGCGTACTTCCTACCATAGCAACCGTTTTATCAAAGCGAAAAACGGGAGTTGTCACATCGAACACCGTTTGCGTTTTACCATTAATCTGAGCCGTTCTTGGATCAGTAATACAATCTTTTTGTGTGCTCACCGGGCACTGATACCAAGGGTTGGATTCTGAAAAGTTTTGAGCGGCTTGAAGACGCATTTCTCCGTTCTCATCCACCGATACAGACGGTACATAGCGTCCATCCGCTGCACTGGTTGGGTCGCCATAATAAAAGGCATCGGCCCCTAAGACGTTTTTTTGCCACTCGGTATAGATGTTGTGCCACTCAGGCTGACGTTTCAAAATCGAATACATGATCCTAGGAATATCATCACGATCGAGGATCCGTGATGACTTATTCTTTTCCGCTTCTGACGTATATATCTGAGCAATGGTTCGCACCGTATCGAGCGGAGAAGCGATGTAGGCATGAATCTCTTCACTGAGTGCCGTTGCCCGGTTCTGCATTTTTATCACCTGATCCCGCTTCACATTCTCTGTCACCTGAGATGACATTGCTGATTGACTGGTATTCAGAGTTGAAAGAGAGATGGTGCTGACCAAACCCAGACCGACTAACACGATTGCAGAGGCCGTTAGGCTGATTCGTTGGCTGATAGAGAGGTGACGCAATTTTTTCATAATCACTTTCCGCACAAAGAAAAAATTCGGAGGTCGTCGAGCGGCGTGACGATGGGTGTCGTGCTAGCGAGCAATGGCACAACAGATAACGCGCGCCGACAGTGACGATCAGAGTTTCTAGTGTTGCTCAAATAGACAACAGGCACATCCTCCTTACTTGTGCTTGTAACGCTTGCAATAAGGAGGAGATCAGGAGGGGGAGAGAGCTAATTTGAACGATCAGCTTAAGCCGATCCAGCGCACACCACATTGTCTTGACCGACGTTGTCACGTTGCGACGATCACACTACTTGGATTAAAACAGCAAGCGAAACTGCGCTTATTCACAATTTTGTTACTAACGGAGGAGGGCGTAGGCAGATGGATGAGGTTGCATGTTAGCGCATGTGCTAGCGGTACGAAGCTTTCACTGATCCAC
>NZ_MUFI01000059.1:0-16475 GCF_001996265.1 Salinivibrio sp. MA440 | reverse complement strand
GATAATAATAGAAACCAAACTAAATTTAAAATAAATCAGACTAAAACAACATGACAGCTCTATGCATAAGCAACTGAAAATCATGAATAAAATGAGATTGATTACCCACTATTAGATACTCACTCTGCACCAAACAATGGTGGCCGAGTACCTCCTGCTAGTCATTGTTTTCTTTTTCATTGAGTGCTTTATTAAAAGAAGGTAAGAAATCCTTTTCCGTTTGAATCATGGGGGAGTAAATGGGAAATATTTATCGTTGGGAGCCAGAAGACAATGAATTCTGGGAACAGTCAGGTAAGCGAATAGCTAACCGAAATCTATGGATCTCTATCCCTAGTCTCCTTTCCGGATTTGCGGTTTGGTTATACTGGGGCATATTAACCGTACAAATGATTAATGCTGGTTATGATTTCAAGCCAGAAGAACTATTTACACTGACAGCGATTGCCGGTCTCTCAGGCGCGACACTACGAATACCAAGTAGCTTCTTTATACGTTTTTGTGGGGGAAGAAATACCATTTTCTTTACCACATCGTTGCTGATCATTCCTTCACTATTCACCGGGCTAGCGCTACAAGATCCTAATACACCACTATGGCAATATCAGTTACTTGCCCTCTTGTCAGGCATTGGAGGGGGGAACTTCGCGTCGTCAATGTCCAATATTAGCTTTTTCTACCCAAAGCAAAAACAGGGCTTAGCCTTAGGCCTCAATGCAGGCCTAGGTAACTTCGGCGTCACGACCATGCAGGTCGTTATACCGATAGTGATGACCTTTGCCGCCTTTGGGGCTTTTAGTGGCGATCCGACTCAACTCATTATCGATTCAGGGACAATTGTTGGCAAGATCAAGGCTGGCACCCCCACTTGGATTCAAAATGGCGCGTTTGTTTGGCTGTTGTTTTTAGTACCACTTGCTATCGCCAGTTGGTTTGGAATGGATAACATAGCCACACAAGAAGTCACGCCGGATCTCCCCTCTCCCCCAAAAGCCTTTACTATGATAGGCATGATGCTACTAATTGGATTAGTTACATCAGGGGCAGGACTTTGGCTTATGTTACCCACTGAGGCTAATGGAAGTGGGTGGAATGTTCCGAAAGAAGCGGCGTTAGTGCTTGTGTTGGTGTCAACATTGCTACTTCTCAAAGCATTGCCTGGTGCGATTGGTGATAGCCTTACCCATCAGTATCGTATCTTCAAAAACAAGCATACATGGATCATGAGTGTCATTTATACCATGACATTTGGTTCATTTATTGGCTTTTCCGCTGCGTTTCCATTGGCAATTCAACTGATCTTTGGCTATCAGCATATCGTCGTGGATGGTGTGATGACCCACTCAACCCCTAACCCTGCCGGACCGAGTGCACTTACTTATGCTTGGATGGCTCCTTTTATTGGCGCACTCGTGCGACCTATTGGCGGCTGGTTAGGTGACAAGTTTGGCGGCTCAAAAGTGACTCAAGTGTGTGCTGCTGTCATGACACTATCTGCACTTGGTGCAGCCTACTATATGGCGCAGGCATATGAATCAGAAACACCGCAAGAGTATTTTCTGCCTTTCTTCGTACTGTTCTTATTCTTGTTTACCGCATCCGGAGTAGCGAACGGTTCGGTATTCCGCAGTATTGCGATCATTTTCCCCAAGTCAGAAGCGGGTCCTGTTTTAGGATGGACATCAGCCGTTGCCGCATACGGTGCGTTCTACATTCCAATGGTGTTTGGTGAGCAAATCAAAGCCACAACACCAGAAAATGCACTGATCGGATTTGCTATCTTCTACGCAAGCTGTTTTGTCGTTAACTGGTTGTTTTACCTTAGAAAGAAAGGTGAATACTATAACCCATAGCGTCCACGCACTTGTCAATGTTTTATAGTCAAATATGTGGGCAGCCAAGGCTGCCCTCAACTAAGTAGGTTTAAAATGCAAATAGCCAGCTACAAAGATTTAATTGCTGCCGCCAGCATGCAGTCAGAGCCACAGAGATTACTTTTTGTGTTTGCGAAAGCCGAATTACCAGAAGGGCATACAACAGAGCAAAAGAGTGTTTTTCAATCAGGAAAAGGAGGAGCGCTCACCCCTGTCCTTTGTGTGGACAAGCTTCCAAAAGAAGTAGAAACCTTTTCTACACTGGTTGCTGAATCCCTCACAACCGGTTTCGATTGGGATGTGGTATTCATTTCTGCACTCGATGGACGAGGTGGCTACCCACCCAATAGCGATCAGGCGCAACAGCCACTAAGAATGATGCTGAATCAAATAAATGAAGGAAAAATCGGCATGTTTATTACGGCAAATAGAAACGGAGATTTAATTTCCCTCAACCCGGCTTAACAAGGTAAAAACTATAATGCTAGATGAACATGAGTATCAACGCTATGATCGCCAAATTGCTCTCAAATGTGTGGATATCGAAGGCCAAGAGCGGCTCAAAGCGACTCGCATTTTGGTTATAGGCGCTGGCGGCTTGGGATCCGCCGCGGCTCCATATCTCGCCTCCTCTGGAGTGGGCCACATTACAATATCTGATTTTGATAAAGTGGAACTGTCTAACCTACACCGACAAACCTGCTTTATTGAAAATGATATCGGCCGTTATAAATCTGAAGCGATGTGCGATCGTCTGCTTGCTAATAATAGTCATATTTCTTGTGTACCCATAACGTCGAAGCAGTCCTCGCAACTATTAACTGAAACGATTATCGAGCATGATATCGTCCTTGACTGTACCGACAACAAGCCTACGCGAGAGCTCATCAATGAAATCTGTTGGCAGCAAAAAACCTTACTAATTTCAGGCTCTGCCATTCGTACCGAGGGACAGGTAGGTGTTTTTACTGCCAATAAGAATGAAGCCTGTTATCAATGTATAAGCTCACAGTTTAGCGACGCTCCCTCTAGCTGTGTCATGTCTGGGATCCTCCCGCCTGTTGTTGGCATCATAGGATTAATGCAAGCACTTATCGCCGTTAACAGTATTGTCGCCCCAAACTCGGTGGTCACCAACGCTTTTTACTATTTCGACGGACTATCAATGGAATGGATACCATACAAAGTAAAGCCCGCTCCCGCATGCAAAACCTGTGGATAGTTAAGGTTCAGCAAAGCTTGCCACATTAGAAATAGGAGTGTTGATGATGGAACCCAAAATATGCACTTGAACAAGACTTTACGTACAATTACGTTAACTCTACTTTGTTTTCTTTCTGGTACGACGATGGCAGACACCGCTCCCCTTCGCGTTGCTGTGTCAGCAAATTTTAATGGTACTTTCAATGAGCTCGCCCATGCCTATCAACGAGAGTTTAATCAACCTTTTCTGATTAGTTCTGGCTCTTCGGGTTCTCTATTCGCAAAAATCAAACACGCAGCACCCTACCATCTATTTTTTTCCGCAGATAAAGTACGTCCTATCTTGTTGGAGAAAGCTGGATTAGTGGTTGAGAACTCTCGCTTTACCTACGCGATTGGCATACCTGTTTTGTGGTCACAAGACACCGATCTGCTCACTAGCGCCGGAGATAAAGTCCTTGAAACACATTCCTTCAAACATCTCGCCATGGCAGATCCTCGTGTCGCTCCATACGGCCTTGCAGCCAAACAAATCATGCAACGCCTTGAGCTCTGGGAGGACTTAAATAGCAATACACAAATCGTGAAGGCGCAGTCCATCGGCCAAGCTTATGGC
Organism: Salinivibrio sp. MA440; assembly: GCF_001996265.1. Taxonomy (NCBI): domain Bacteria; kingdom Pseudomonadati; phylum Pseudomonadota; class Gammaproteobacteria; order Vibrionales; family Vibrionaceae; genus Salinivibrio; species Salinivibrio sp. MA440. Next base: position 12,782 of record NZ_MUFI01000059.1, on the reverse strand, counting down.
CAGATAGCATCAGAAGCTGCGGAACTGGGCTTTTTATCTTTATCACAAGTAAAAGACCGTGATGGGGCCATTGGCGGCTCGTACTGGATACCTCCTCGACATCTTTACGAACCCATCGAGCAACAAGCTGTCATTTTAAACTACGCAAAAAAAACGCCCCATATTTTTGATTCAGCAGTTCAATTCCTAAGCTGGGTCAGAAACAGTGAAACAGCTACAACCATTATCAAGAACTCAGGGTACAAAATAAACCAACCATTAATCGCAAACCAAGCGACCTTGATACGATCCAAGAAAGGCATTATTGAGCAATGATCTCCCCAAACGATATCACTGCACTGGTTATCACTCTAAAGCTCGCTTTCGTGAGCACCAGCATATTGCTCATAATTTGCACACCCCTGTCGTGGTGGCTAGTCAACACACAGTCACGTGTAAAAATCTTCGTTGAAGCATTAGTGATGCTGCCTTTAGTCTTACCACCCACCGTGTTGGGCTTCTACCTCCTCCTACTATTGGGGCCTAATGGATGGATAGGGGGAAGTTTAGAGGCGCTGGGCTTCAATCATCTAGCATTTTCATTTTCTGGGTTAGTGGTTGGTTCCATGATTTATTCACTACCATTCGTAATGCAACCACTTCTATCATCCTTTCAATCAGCAACTGGTGGCATATTAGACGTTGCCGCAACATTAAGAGCCTCTCCTATGGATCGTTTTTTCAATATTGTGCTTCCTTTATCACGAAGGGGTTTTTTAACCGCGGGTGTCCTTTCATTTGCACATTCATTGGGCGAGTTCGGGATCATAATAATGATTGGGGGAAACATTCCAGGGCAAACCCAAGTCGCATCTATTGCTATCTACAATCACGTCGAGTCAATGAATTACGACGCCGCGCATACACTGGCAGCCATACTTGTCTCTTTGTCATTTGTTTTACTATTGGCAACCTACACAATGAATAAAAAATTCAAACCAGTGAGCTTTATATGACCATTCAAGTCGCATTGAAATTGGCCAGAGACCAGTTCCTATTGGATATTAATCTGCATTTGCCGGGAAAGGGGGTGACCGCGCTCTTTGGTCGGTCAGGCTCTGGGAAAACGACCATATTACGCAGTATTGCAGGGCTTGAAACGTTGGATAGTGCGACGGTTATTGTCAATGGGGAAACATGGCAGCGCCAAGATGCATGTTTACCCACCCATCAACGCCCTATCGGTTATGTGTTCCAAGAACCGAACCTATTTCCTCATTTAGACGTCAAAGATAATTTGTTATTTAGCTACAACCGTGTAGACAAGGAAAAACGCTATGTCAGTTTTGAAGCAACGGTAAAAAGCCTCGGACTAACCGACATTAGTCGCTGCTACCCTCACCAGTTATCTGGTGGACAAAAACAAAGAGTCGCAATTGCTAGAGCCCTGCTCACTAGCCCGAGCCTATTGCTTATGGACGAACCGATGGCTTCTCTCGACCTTTCCAGTAAAGCCGAGATCTTACCTTACATCGAATCACTACAATCGACCCTGAAGATACCTATCATCTATGTCAGCCATGCCATTGAAGAGGTCTCAAGACTTGCCGATCACATTGTGCTGTTAGATAACGGAAAAGTATTAGCACATGGCGCAACACAAGATATGCTCACAAGGACAAATTTGTCTTTAGCGCGAGATGATAACGCGGCTGCGGTGGTTCACTGCACCGTCAAAAAGCATACAGACGACTATATGACAGTGCTAGACTTATCCAATGACCAACAATTGCATGTCCCTTTGCAGCAAGTCGAAACACACAGCATCATCAAAGCGAGGGTACACGCAAAAGATGTATCAATCGCTTTAGAAGCACCACAACAATCAAGTATCAATAATTGCTTATTGGCACAGCTCATGGAGGTGAGCGACGACACGCACCCCGCCAACGTCTTGTTACGGTTGGACGTAAGTGGTCAACCGATATTATCGAGGATCAGTCGCCGGTCGTTGTCTCGACTCAAACTGCAGCCAGGACAAATGCTCTATGCCCTGGTTAAAGCGGTTAGTTTTGATTATTAACTAACCGCTCCCCCAGTTATATCGGCTAGATAGCCCTAGACAACTGTCTAAACAACGTATACGCCTGAGTCACTTGCTCCCCTGTGACAACAAACCCAGTTAGCTGCTGAGCGTCATCAGAGGCTCGCACCACTATCCCCGAACTGACCATATTGATATCCCAGCATATTGCCGAATGGATATCACCTGCCATGTAGATGGGATAATTGGGGGTTTTAACTTTAACCATAATAGCGGGTAACGTTAAACCGCCATCAACGTCAAGAAGCTGCTTACCAAGCGTACTAGCACTTAAAGAAATGGCTTGTAGATAAGGCCTAATTTGGCCTTCAACCTCGGCACAATCTCCTAGCGCAAATACGTCGCTAGCGGATGTCCGCAGCGATGTATCAACGCAAATACCCTGGTTCACTTGAATGCCTGCTTGTGCCGCAAGGTTGGTATTTGGCGTCAGGCCAGCCGCTGATATAACAAGATCCACAGCAATCTTCTTGCCACTCTGCAACGTCAGTGAAAGCGACTGCTCCTGTTGATTGACTTCCACCACACTCTCACCAAGGCACAGTGTCGTGCCGAGTTGCAGCATCTGGCTCTCAAGCGGTCTAGCAACAAACTCTGGAACCAGTGTCCCAAGAAGGTGGGTATTAGGCTCAACAACCACAACGGATTTCCCGCTTCGCGCTAGATCCATCGCAATTTCAACACCTATTAATCCACCCCCTATAATGGCAACACGCTGAGCTTGACGCACATTAGGCTCTAATGCGCGCAACTCTGTCAAAGAGTTAGCTGTCATTACTTGATGCGCCGCATCCCCCTGAACCGGAGGTATAAAAGTAGTTGCACCGGTTGCAAAAACCAGCTTTGAATAAAAATACTTTTGACCATTTGCGCGTACACAATGGGCCTGTGTATCGACATGCTCAACGACAGTCTGAGTCAATAAAGTAATATTGTATTCATCTGCGAACACATCAGCGTATTTTAACACTAAATCGTCCGCTGTTTGTTGTTTACTAAATACGTGGCTCAAATCCGGCTTGTGGTACTCATGGCCATCATCAGCCGTCAATACGGTCACCGGGATCTCCCGATCCATACGCCGAATTGTTTTTACCAGTTGGTAAGCAGCGAAGCCACTGCCAATAATAATAATTGGTTCAGTCATTTTCGCTCCCTAACCTTGGTATGTTGTAAAAACATCTTTGCCTAGATGGCACTCAGGACATAAGAAGTATCCCGGAACATCACTCCATACTGTCCCAGGTTCAATACCTTGGTTAGGCTCTCCCACAGCAGGATCATAAACCCAATTACAAACAGTACAAATCATGCACTGACAGTCTGCAGAATGAGGCGGCTCTGCATCTTGGATAGGGTGTGTTTTTGGCTTTTCAGGGCTTAGTGTCGATGGTCGTGGCTTGTCGTTTTTCTCGCAAGACTCAGCCGTCGGTAGCATTCGAGAGGGGCGTTTGTTGGCCCACAACTTTGCAATATACTGACCATGCTCTCGACACTTCTCCATACCATCGCGATCAGGACGCCATTTTGTTTTCAAGCTCATCGACGTTTCAAAACCAGCGTCCATAAGGCGCGTGTGGATGCGGTCAACGGCACCACCGGTCCAACCAAAACTACCAAAAGCGCCCGCCTTTTTCGCTTTAAAACGCATCCCGGTGATTTCCTCCAGCATCCCTGCGATCTTAGGCATCATGACATTATTCATCGTTGAAGAACCAACTAACACACCTTTAGAACGGAATACATTTGATAGAATTTCATTTTTGTCGTGTTTCGAAACATTAAACACTTTTACTGCGACGTCCGGATCGACGTCATGGATCCCCTGTGCGATAGCATCAGCCATCATTCGTGTATTATTCGACATAGAGTCATAAAAAATAGTGATTCTGTCTTCTTGATAGTCATCCGCCCACGCAAGGTACTGCTCGATTATTTGAATAGGGTTATCGCGCCAAACGACACCATGAGAGGTTGCGATCATATCGACAGGTAAATTAAAACTTAAAACTTCCTTTATTTTCGCCGTTACTAAACGGCTGAAAGGGGTAAGAATATTAGAATAATACCGTAAGCACTGTTCCATCAGCTCATTTTGGTCAACTTCATCATTAAACAAGCGTTCATCACAGTAATGCTGACCAAAGGCGTCATTGCTGAATAAGACGGCGTCCTCGGTTAAGTAGGTCATCATGCTATCGGGCCAGTGCAGCATGGGCGCTTCAACAAATATAAGCTGCTTACCATTCCCAATATCGATACTATCGCCGGTTTTTACCGTATTAAAATTCCACTCCGGGTGGTGATGGTGGCCCACTATCGAGTCTATCGCCGCTTCAGTGCAATATATCGGCGTGTCAGGGATCCTCTCCATCAAGGCGGACATTGCGCCGGAATGATCTTCCTCTGCGTGATTTACAACAATAAAATCGATACTTTCTAGATCGATTTCCCTTTCAAGGTTTTGCAAAAATTGTTGGCTAAAGCGGTGATCAACCGTATCGATCAGTACTGTTTTCTCTTCTTGGATTAAGTAGCTGTTGTAACTTGTTCCTTTGGTGATTTTGTATTCTGTGCCATGAAAGTTCTGCACTTCCCAATCTCGTTGACCCACCCAGCGAATGTTGTTTTTTACCTGTATTGTCATGATTACTACCTTAAATGACATTGAGAACCTAATGCACTCTATATGCATTAGTCGTGCCAAGATAACTAACCATTTAACATCAAGCACTTATATAACAACCCACCTAAAACATTGTCTTAATGACAGCATTGATTATTGTCATTTAGACATATATGATTGTCATAAAGACACTAATACTAGATTATGACTGAATTATTCGCCCATTGGCTGTACATCACACAAGATTTAAATTCTGCACTGATTCGAAAAGACCGGTTTGATACATTATTAACCACGATAAGAGAAGTGCTACGCTGTGATGCATCCACACTACTTTTGTATGAGAATCAGACCTTTATTCCTCTCGCCATTAATGGATTATCGCATGACGTCTTAGGTCGTCGTTTTGCTCTCGCTCAGCACCCGCGTTTGGAAGCCATTGCACGAGCAGGTGATATCGTACGTTTTCCGGCTAACAGCGATTTACCAGACCCTTATGATGGATTAATTCCTAACCATGATGGCAAGCTTCAGGTTCACTCTTGTATCGGACTTCCGCTATTAGTGGACGATCAGCTAATTGGCGCAATAACTATTGATGCGTTTGACGAAAATCAGTTTGATGGCCTCCTCAATCACGACTTGCGGTTTATCAGCGCACTGGCAGCAGGTGGGCTACAAACAGCCTTGTTATTAGAGCAACTAGAAACACAAGCCAATGTCACACATGAGGCATTGACAGAGCGGCGTACGTTTAGTGATAAGATTATTTCCCGATCGGCGGCAATGCAGACGCTACAACAACAAATAGACGCGGTGGCGAATACGGAGTTATCAGTATTAATAACCGGGGAAACCGGGGTTGGTAAAGAGTTAGTCGCTAATGCACTCCACCAGCGTTCTGCAAGAGCGTCTAAGCCATTAGTCTATCTTAACTGCGCCGCGCTACCGGAATCCGTCGCGGAAAGTGAACTATTTGGTCACATTAAAGGGGCCTTTACCGGTGCAATTAGTGATCGAAAGGGTAAGTTCGAGCAAGCCGATAACGGCACATTATTTTTAGATGAAGTTGGCGAATTATCGTTAGAGTTGCAAGCCAAGCTACTGCGTGCACTCCAATTCGGTGATATCCAGCGGGTCGGCGATGACCGTCATATTCAAGTGAATACGCGCATCATTGCCGCGACCAATCGCGTTTTATATGAGGAAGTAACAGCCGGTCGTTTTAGAGCCGATCTATACCATCGTCTCAGTGTATTCCCTCTCCATGTTCCACCTCTTCGAGAAAGAGACGATGATGTCGTATTATTAGCCGGATTTTTTGCCGAACAGATGAAGGCTAAATTTCATCTTAGCAGCATTCGCCTGTCTGCATCGCTACTTCAAAAGCTCACACAGTATGCATGGCCTGGTAACGTACGCGAACTAGAGCATGCTATCAAACGAGCCAGTGTCCTAGCCAAATCTCGAACGCAGTCGAGGGATCTCGAGCTTACTCTGCAAGATTTTGATCTCTTTACCTCTGACGAAAAGGCGGTTAGTACTACCCATAAACAGCAAAAAAAAGAGTCTATTGAAGTTCCAACATTAGGGCTACGCGCAGAAACAGAGAATCTTCAGAAAAGAATGATCTCGGACGCATTATCACAAAATCACGGTAATTGGGCCGCCACTGCAAGACAACTTGATATCGATGGTGGCAATTTACATCGCCTAGCAAAACGGTTGAGCCTGAAATAAGAGCGACAAACGCAAGTTACAACCCCGTGAGCTAACGCCCTATTAGAAATTTTTTGACGTATTTATTATTCGCTTTTTATTTTTCAAATCGTTTATGAGAGAGGTGTCTCGAAGCGGTGCCAGGCCGCCAAGAACTCGGTCTTCTTCCTGAATATCTCACGGATAGTCTTCTCGTTGAGGCCCGTAGTGTCGGCTACGTAGACATAGGGATGATTAAAGGACTCCTTCTCGACGCGACTGTACAGCCGCCGAGTCATGCGATGGTCGTCCACCATGTCCGGGAGCGAAGGGCGGAATGTCGTGCCGCAAGCTCGACAAGAGTAACGTCGGCGGATCACCCAGGGGATGACCCGCTTTCCGTAGACCGGGAGGTCGCGGTAAGCGACATCACGCTTGCCGAACCTGACAAACTCATTCTCTGCGCCGCACCCTTCGCAAGCTATGGGGTCGGGAGCAACTATATGAAAGCGCAACCCGTCTTCCATTTCCATGGCATTTAGTACCTGGTACTCAGGGAGACGCAATACGTTGTCAGGCAAGTGTGACATTTCGGGGCAAACCTTCCTGTATCAGAATGGTGTATTCAGTAGTTAACGAACTTTCAATTAGCCAAGGCATGTCGGTCAGCTGTTCCAGCTCTAGAAAAAATCGAGTCGCGCAAAGACTGCATCTGTATGTGTTTCTTTGCATCCTGCTATTCATTCCAGCACTCTATTCATTCGCTGTAGAAATGGGCTCTGAACCCTTCCTTAAACTCCTGATGGCTGGCCAGACAGTGGTTCTGCACCCGCGAAAACGCTTCGATTACTGCTTGGTCATCCGCTTGACGCGCCTCGTCGCCCATATCCCTGGCGGCTTCATGCACCCACCTGTCATATCCCCGGAAGCGTCCGCCGCCGGTTCCGAAAAAGCGCAATATGCGTGTCTTTTCCAAGAACGGTGGCTCGACATGATCGGCAATTAGGGGTGCGATTTCAGTTCAGCTACCTTTTCCTAGTTTTCCCGAGATATGGCCCCAGCAACTTCGCGCATATTTTCATCAAGATCGCGCATAATGGAGCGGAGCACTAGTTCTTCACTGGTGCTTTCCTGTTCTCTCGCTGAGTGTTGATAGTCATTGTCTCCCGCTATTAGCCAAGTTGGCAGGACAGTCAGGGTAATGAGTAGGATGGTCCTAACACTACAGTTTTTTAACGTCATGTTTTTTCTCTCTTGATGAACAATCAATAAATGCTCTTCTGGGCCGCTTACTCTTTTGATGGCTTGGGCGCCTGAACCCAGCCCCACTCGTCAAACAGCACGTAGACTGCGGGGATCACCAGTAGCACCAGCACGGTGGCGCTAAGCAGTCCGAACACCACCGAAATCACCAGCGGCTTGATGGCCGCCGCCTGGGTACTGGTTTCGGCCAGCAGCGGGAGCAAACCGGCGATGGTTGTAGTCGACGAGATCAGGATGGCACGCAGCCGGTCGCGGCTGGCCTGGCCGGCTGCCGCCACGGCATCCAGTCCGCTCTCGCGATGGGTCTTGATAAAGTGGATCAGCAGGATGGCATTGTTGACCACGATGCCGGCCAGGGAGGCCGCGCCGATCAGCGAGGGCGTAGAGAGGTAGTAACCCATGAGTACATGCCCCAAAATGGCGCCGATGAAGGCCAGCGGAATAGACAGCATGACGATCAGCGGTTCGATGTAACTGCGGAACTGGAAGGAGAGGATCACGAAGATTCCCACCAGCCCGATGAGTAGACCGCGGCCTATGGAGCTGCCGGTCTCAGCGGAGCGCGCCACTTGCCCCTCGAAGGTGAGCGCCACCTCGGGATGACGCTCGCGGAACTCGCTGAGCCAGCCGCTGCCGACGAGATCATCGACGATTGCCTGGCCGGTGGCATGCCGCGCATCCACGTTGGCCTCCACGGTTACGGTACGCCGTCCGTCGATGCGGGTAATGCGCGCCCACTCGCGCCGCTCCTCGGCGTTGGCCACCACCTCCAGCGGCACCCGGCCTCCTTCCGGCAGGGCAATGGTCAAATCAACCAAGTTGTCGAGAGAGGTCCTGTCCGCTTCGGCTAGGCGAATCAGCACCTCGATTTCCTGATTGCCGATGCGCAGGGTATCGGCAACCTCCCCCAGCAGCGCCGCACGCAACTGCCCGGACACCTCCTCGGCGGAGAGGCCCAAGCCATGGGCGCCCTCGGCCATCGAGAAGGTCAATTGAGGCTTGCCCAAGCGCAGGTCGTCGAAGACATTATAGACGGCTGCATAATTCTCTAGATGGTCGCCCAACTCTAGCGCCGCCGCCTTCATGGCCTCCAAGTTCTCTCCGGCCAGGCGCACTTCCACGGGCACCCCGGCGGGGCCGAAGCCGGGCTCCTGGATAATTAATCGCTGAAGCCCCTCGATCTCACCGATGGTCTCACGCCAGGCGGCGGTCAGCTCGTCCAGGGTCACCCGGCGACGCTCCGCAGTCAGCAGGTCGACGATGACGGTGGCCACATGAGGACCTGCCTCCCTGGCGCTGGGGTTGTGGTTAAAGCGCACCTGAATCGCCTCGACCAGGGATGCTCCCCCCGGCTGGTCCAGATAGTAGCGTAAATCAAGCTCACGGATTGCCGCCTCGACTCGCTCGGCCACCGCCTCGGTACGTGCTAGGGGGGTACCCTGGGGCATCAGGATACGGGCCTCCAGGACATCGCCATCAATATCCGGCATCGCCTCACTGCCCACATGCCCTCCAGCCATAAAGCCGAAAGAGCCCAGCATAATGGCGAAAATGATTCCCAACACCGCATGGCGAAATCGTATCGCCCGGTCGGCCAGCCGACCGACCGACTCGCGGAACCTGTCAAAATGTCGTTCGAATGCGACACGGAAGCGCGAGTTGTGCCCACTGGCAAGTCGCCCCACGCTGCCCTTAAGATGATGGGGCAAGATCCAGAATGCTTCGATGAGGCTCGCTGCCAGAGCGGCGATCAGCACCACCGGCAGCACTTCAAGCACCGCGCCCAGCTCGCCGGCCAGGAAGGAGAGCGGGGCGAATACCGCGACCGTGGTAAGAAACGACGAAAGTACGCCGGGTAACACCTGGCGGGTACCCGCTACCACCGCCTCCACCGGTGAGGTCCCTTTCAGGGCGTGGACGGCAATGCTGTCTGTGATCACGATGGCATCATCCATGACGATGCCGATAGCCATCAGCAGTGCCACCAAGGTGATCATATTCATTGACAGCCCGGTCAGGGCCATGACGATGAAGGCCCCCATGAAGGCCGCAGGCAGGCCCAGAACGGCCCACAGAGCTAGGCGCGGACGGAAGAAGAGGCTCATCACCAGCACCACCAACACCAGCCCCATTAAGCCGTTATCCACCAGCATCTGCAGGCGGTCGCGAACGATACTGGTCGCATCTTGGGTCAGCGTCAGAGAGATATCCCCGTCGAATCGCCGCCATTCCGCCTCAAGCAACGTGTCCAAAGACTCCTTGACCGTCAGGGCGTCGTCTCGCAGCGCCTTGCTCACCTCCAGCACCAGCGCCGGCTCACCGTTGAAGCGGATTCGCTCTTCAGCCTGCTCACCGGTCTCGGTGATGGTGGCCAGCTCGCCCAGGGTCAGCTCGCCGCCCCCGGCATCGGAGACCACTACCAGATCGGCCAGCTCAGCCAGAGAGCGGCGCTGGTCGGTGAAGCGCATAAGGATATCGCGGTCGGCGGTTTCCAGGGTGCCCAGTGGTAGGTCAAGGTTCTGACTGGCCACTCGACGTGCCAGCTCCCGCGCCGAGAGGCCGTGCTGGCCCAGTGCCTCGCGTGGCACTGCGACCTGCCACTGGCGCTGGGACCTCCCGTGGATCGCTACTTCAGCCACGCCAGGCAGCGTCATAATGCGCTCTTCCAAGCGCAGAGCGTAATCCTCGAGCTGGTGCATCGGCATATCCCCAGACACCGCCACAGCCGCCACCATGTCACTGCGATGAAGCTCCCGCACAACAGGGGAGTCGGCGCGGGCCGGCAGCTCGGTGATGGCGCTCACCTCGGTGTCGATCTCATTGAGGAAGCGAATGGCATCCCCCCCGGCTGACATGGTTGCCGTGGCACTGGCCAGGTTGTCCTGAGCCACACAGCTGAACTCGTCGAGAAATTCCACACCTTTAACGGCATCGTGCAGACGCCGACACACGGCGTCCTCGACGTCGGCGGCGCTCGCCCCGCGATAGACCACCTCCACAGACACTTCCACTGGGCGATAATCTGGGAAGGTCTCACGCTTGAGGTTGGGTGCGGCGAACAGCCCGGCAGCCAGCAGCAGCATTAGCAGCAGATTAGCGGCGGTGGGATGAGCGGCAAACCAGCGAATCATTGCCGTTCTCCTGACGTTACTTCACCCAGAGCCTGGGCGGTCAGACGTGCCTCTAGGGCCACGTCGCGGCGAGGCGCCAGCGCCATACCCTCGATGGCTGGTTGGAGGTCGTCGACGATGACCCGCTCGCCCGGGGCGAGGCCCGATTCGATCACTGCCAGGTCTCCCTGCTTGAAGGCGACGGACACCGAGCGCCTGACCAGGCGAGCGTGCTCGTCAGCAAGGTAGACCTCACCTTGATGGAGGGCCGATGCGGGGACCACGAGTTGTGCTACGGGACTGCGTGCCGACAGGCGCACTCGTGTGTACATGTCGCGCTGTAGTGGCGGATGGTTAGGTGGCCGGGCATCGCGCCAAGGCTCCTCAACCCTTACGACTACTCGCACGGCGCGGGTGGCCGGGTCGAGGCCGCTGGCCACGCGCACAACCCGACCTTCCCAGCTAACCCCGGGTGCTCCGACCAGCTCCAGCTCTGCATCGATCGAGTCAAGATCGATGCGCTCACTCAGATCTAGGATGCCGGGATCGAGCTCGACCAGTGCCACACTGCCCAGGAGGCGTCGTACCATGCTGAAGGGAAGCCGTGCCTCCACCTCGGCAGCCGCCAGGCTATCCGCCTCAAACAACCGCTGACCCACACCCACGAACTGATGAAGCTCTACGTCCACCTCACCGAGACGCAGGTCATAGGGCGCCTCGAAGCGGGTATCCTCCAAGTCATGGCGAGCTTGGGCAAGCCGCACCGATACCCGCTCGCGCTGGGCTGGTAGCAAGGCCAAGGTATTCTCAAGAGTGGCCACCGCCTGGCGCTGCCCCACAGCGCTGCGACGTTGAGCATCACGCTGAGAAATGGAGACAGCACCTGTGGCCGCCAGCCGCTCTATTCGTGAAAGCTCCTGCTCGGTAAAATCGAGTGCCTGGCGTTCCAAATCCAGCAAACGCCGGGTATTGGCCTCTTCTGCCTTGAGCTGATTCAACTCCGCCTCGGCCTCGGCGATAGCCAGCTCGTAGCGACTAGGGTCCAATGCCAGCAGCAAGGTACCTTCGTGCAGCAGGGTGCCGCTCTCCAGATGCGGGTGGCGCTCCACCACCCGGCCCGAGACGTTGGCAACGGATTGCCAGGTTTCGGCAGGGCGCGCCACGCCGTGACCACGTGCCTCAAGGCGAAACGCCAGTGGCTGCGCCTCGATCACTGCCACCACCTTGGGGGCAGGTGGTGAGTCACTGTGCTCGGGAACCTGCCGATTAACCACGAAGAAGACCAGAAGCGCCGCACCGATGGCGAGGCCAATGACTACCGCCAAAAAACGCCCCAAGCGTTGATTCAGGCCTGTCATCGGTACGCCCCTTGTGCTTTCTGGATACCATGACAGTAGAGGTGGAACGCCCCCTCGGCCTGCTCGACCATATGGTTCATATTGTCGAAAATCAGCGACTGCATGACCAGGCCTTGGATGGTGCCGATGAACTGCGTGGCGGCCATTTCGATATTCAGCTCTTGACGCAGTTCGTCAGCCTCCTGCGCCTCGTTCAACAATCTCTCGATCCGCTCACGGTAGAGAAACAGCAGCGAGCGAACCATACGTCTCGCCGGCGTCGGCCGGGCATGCTGCAGCTGCCCCATCATCAGCCGAGGCACGCCAGGATGCTCGACGATAAACGTGATATGGCCATGGAATATCGCCTCGAGCGCGGCCAGCGGGCTATTCGCCGAGGCAGCGGCCTTATCTAACAGTTTCATCACACGTTCGGTCACCCTGCCGATGACGGCCTCCCAGATCGCATCCTTGCTTGGAAAATGCCGGAACAACGCACCTTGGGTGACCCTCATGTGCTTGGCGATGCTGCCGGTGGTGATATTGGCTGGGTCATCCTGCGCGCTCAGGTCAATGACCGCGTCGACAGTGAGCTCCCGGCGCTCTTCGGCTGTCAAATTTCGTTTGTGAGTCATAACAAGTCATATAAGATAGTAATTAATTAC
>NZ_MUFI01000058.1:0-16977 GCF_001996265.1 Salinivibrio sp. MA440 | reverse complement strand
ATATAAATAATTTGGAATATTGTTCTGATTATTTGTCAATTTATTGGTTGTTTATGCTGCCATTTGAAGAATAGCCCAGCTGGATTTGTGTGTTTTTGGTGATACAATTAGGACATATATCTATTACATATATGTGATAGTTTAGGTCGAACTCGGTACTATGCAACCGCACAAAATATTATAACTAAGAGAGTTTGACGTGAACCAGACTATAGATAYCTCCTCAAAAAGTGTATCGCACCGTTGGACCCAGCATGACACCCATTGGGCGCTTAGCTTGTTTGGAACCGCGGTCGGTGCCGGAATTTTGTTTCTACCCATTAACCTAGGAATGGGGGGCTTTTGGCCGCTGATTATTATGGCGGTACTAGCGTTTCCGATGACGTATATGGCGCACCGGGGTCTAGCGCGCTTTGTATTATCGTCGCGTCACAACGATGCCGATTTCACCGATGTCGTCGCAGAACATTTCGGCGCCAATGTCGGACGTATGATTTCGATGCTGTATTTCCTCTCTATTTTCCCCATTTTATTGATATACGGCGTTGGGCTGACCAACACGGTTGATAGCTTTTTAGTCAACCAACTGGGATGGGTATCACCAAATCGCGTGTTGCTGTCGGGTGTACTAGTCGCTGGTATGATTGCGATCATGTTGGGTGGTGAACGCCTGATGCTGCGTGCGTTCGCGGCGATGGTTTATCCGTTGGTTGCCATTCTGGCGTTTCTGTCTTTTTATCTTGTTCCATCGTGGCAAACGCCTAATCTCAGTTTACCGCCGATGGGTGAGCTGGGTATGAGTCTTTGGTTGGCGGTGCCTGTGGTGATTTTCTCGTTTAGCCATGCAGCGGCGATTTCTAGCTTTGCCAACATTCAGCGCCGGCATTACGGCGACGAGGCTCAAGGTAAGTCAGAGCAAATTCTTAAACGTGCCGGTATTATGCTGGTGGCTTTTGTGTTGCTGTTTGTGTTCTCGTGTGTGTTGACACTCACCCCAGCACAAATGGCAGAAGCAAAAGCACAAAATGTGTCTGTATTGTCGTATCTTGCTAATGTCACCCATAACCCGTTTATTGGTACCTTGGGGCCTTTGGTTGCTTTCATTGCGATTACTTCATCGTTTTTGGGACACTTCCTTGGCGCGCGTGAAAGTTTGAACGGCTTGGTGACGAAGCACAGTAAACTCACTTACAAAAGCGCCGACAAACTGGGCGTCATCGTGATGTTTTTTGCTATTTGGGGCTGTGCCGTGATCAACCCCAGTATCCTTGACATGATGGGTGCATTGTCTGGGCCTGTGATTGCGATGATCTTGTTCATTATGCCAACGGTTGCCGCTTACAAGGTCAAAGCCCTGGCGCAGTATCGTGGGCAAGTAGGTACTTACTTTATCTTCATCACAGGGATGCTTGCGATATCAGCATTGCTTTATAACCTGATGGGCTAATTAAGTATTCGTAATCATCCATTTAAAAAGCGCCCACTGGGCGCTTTTTGGGTTATATTTTCTAATCTATTATAAGCGGTTTTCTTATCCGATGTTCTCTGCGCATATCTCTCAGTTGTGACATATAAATGCATTTAAATCAGCCTTTAAAGTCACATTCATTTCTGTTTTCTTTGACTTTGTTTGTCAGCTTATGAATGAGCTCATATTATGTAACTGCTAGCCTATTACTTGTGGGATAAATTGATAATTATCAATCTTTGTTTGTGTGTCAGCGCCGATGATGAGGTCAATGTTCATTGATCATGAGGGCTGTTTATGACACATCCAACCGATACAGATCGGCAAGTGACATGGGGATGTTACTTGGCACTGGTATTCGCTGTGGTGTTTTTCTCGGGATTGTTACAATCCAATCAATGGTACGGCGTGTTCGACTTTACCACCTTGAATGGTTCGTTCGGACAAGTTGCGTATCAGGCCACGACTGCGACAGACGGCACGGTAGAGGTGGCAACAACATCACTTCGCGGTAAGGGCGGGAGCGGTGCGCGTGATGGTTTCATTTTTGCGTTGACCTTAATTCCTACCGTGATGTTTGCGCTGGGTATGATTGGTGTACTTGAGCACTATGGAGCGCTTGATGCCGCGCGCAAACTCTTAACGCCTCTTCTTAAACCTGTATTAGGCATTCCTGGAAATTCAGGACTAGCACTGATTGCCTCCATGCAAAGCACAGATGCTGGCGCAGCGATGACTCGTCAATTGAAAGATGAGGGTTACCTGACCAAGCGTGAAACCGATGTATTCACCATGTTTCAGTTCACGGCAGGCGCAACCATCGTCAACTTTTTTTCCTCGGGTGCGGTACTTTTTACTTTAACCATGTCAGACGGTTCGTTAGCGGTGACATCGTCAATTGGTCTTGCTATTGGCGTGATCTTCTTATTTAAGTTCATTGGTGCCAATGTCTTTCGTTTGTACCTCAATATAACTGAGGGCAAAGGACCGCAGCGAGAAAAGACACAATCCTATCAAGAGGAGCACGCATCATGACCCAGTCTTCTACCAGTAAACCGATGATCACTGACATCTTTGTCGAAGGCGCTAAGAAAGGTTGGCATATTGCAACAACATCAACCGTGCCTAATGTTGTCATGGCGTTTGTGATTATCAAAGCACTTCAAATTACCGGCCTACTGGCCTTGATGGGCGATGTGTTTGCACCTGTGATGGCTGTATTCGGATTACCCGGTGAAGCCGCCGCAGTGCTAATGGGGGCATGGATGTCGATGGGAGGCGCTGTTGGTGTCGTGATCACTTTGTTTGACCAAGGCATTCTCACCGGTACCCATATCGCTATCTTGGTTCCTGCTATTTATTTAATGGGTTCGCAAGTGCAATACATTGGCCGAGTAATGGGCCCGATTGGCACTGAAGGCCGCTACATCCCTATTATGGTCGGCATTTCTATTCTGAATGCTTTTGGCGCCATGTGGGTGATGAATCTTTTACTTTAGGAGGCATGATGACGTTTTCTTTGCAACGCTACCTAGATGAGTTGGCGCCTCTAGTCAATATCGACTGTGGCACCTTTCAACGAGAAGGTATTGAGGTGATTGCGGCCCTAATGGCCGATAAATATGAGCAAATGGCAGGATGGCATATTAAGCGAGTGGAATGTGGAGAGGCAGGGATTGGATTGGAAATTCGCAACCAGCCAACCCATCCACATATCGATGTGATGCTGATTGGTCACATGGATACGGTCTTTCCTCAGGGGACGGCGGCAGAGCGTCCCATGCATGTGGAGGACGGCTTCGCATACGGTCCCGGTGTATCAGACATGAAATCAGGCTTGCTTAATATCGTGTATGCACTGCGCGCATTGCCGCAAGCAGAACGTGATGCATTGAGCATTTGTGTCTGCATGAACCCGGATGAAGAGGTGGGTTCGATACATTCCAGTACCTGGCTTGAGTCCGTTGCTCGTGATGCACGCTATGTGCTGGTGGCAGAGGCGGCCCGCGCAGATGGTGGCTTAGTAAAAGCGCGTAAAGGCATGGCGCGTTATAAAATTGCCGTTTCAGGTCGTGCCGCTCATGCTGGTAACGAGCCAGAAAAAGGACGTAGCGCGATTACAGAGTTAGCTCATTGGCTGGTGACCCTCGATAGTATGAAAGATCTAGAGGCCGGTACCAGTATTAATGCTGGTTTGATTGAAGGTGGAGCGGGGGCGAATATTGTCGCTGCTTATGCATCGGCACTGGTTGACGTCAGGTTCTGGGACAACAATGCTTATTGCGCGCTTGATCAAGCCATTCAAGCGCGCGCCTCTCACCCTTACACCCCCGATGTCACCATTGAATTGGTTCGCGAAGCCTATAAACCAGCGATGGTGCCGACCCCTGAAACGGAACACTTGATGGGTCTTGTTGAAGCGGCAGCCTTTGAGGAAACCGTGCCTATCCATTGGAAAGCGGTGGGCGGCGGCTCCGATGCCAATAATACCGCAGCATTGGGGATCCCTAGTTTAGATGGATTTGGCCCAGTAGGAGCCAACTTCCATAGTGATGGTGAGTATTTGCAACTCGACTCCATTGAACCAAGGATCCGCTTGCTCACTCGAGTGTTATCACGTTTAGCAGAGCAAAAAACAGTCTAAACATTGCGCGGCTACAATAAGCGGTAGCCGCGATGGCGTTTCCCATCAAGTGACCATGTCATATTACAAATTAGGGGGGAAGTTGATCTGCTATAGTTGATCGACGCAGTAACACCACTTGTTATTTCTGCTTGCTCATTTACTATAAGCATTAGTACTTGCTAAATTATTGGGTGTGTATGTTACCAAAACGATTTTTCCCTATTGTTGCGCCGTTTCTGATGTCAGTGTTAATGGTGACGTTGATGACAGCGGTAATCACCGCTGTGAATACCGGGCTGAGCAGTGGGTTTGTTTGGCGTTGGTTAGAGGCCTTTATCGTTGCTTGGCCCATTGCGTTTACTATTATTTTTGTTTCGTCAAGACATGTTCAACGATTAGCTCAGTGGTTGTGTAGCCGCGAGTAAAGGGTTACAGCACGTGTAGAACCGCGCAGTTTTTACCCTGTTTTTTGGCTTGGTACATGGCTTTGTCAGCATCGATAATTTCACTGTGAGGCATGCCGCTAGGATAATAAGCAACGCCTAAACTGATCGTGACAGGCTTAGACGCGTGATTAAATAACGCTAAACTCTGTCGCGCAATCTCTTCACATAAAACCCTTGCTTGTGCCAAGGCGCCCTCTGCACTTGAGAAGTATTGGAGTATTGCAAATTCCTCGCCGCCAATACGGGCGATAATGGCATCTTTCGGCAATAGAGTTGTCGCCGTTTTAGCCACAAAACAGAGCACTTCATCCCCATGAGCATGACCAAAACCATCGTTAAATGCTTTAAAGTCATCAATATCAAAAACCATTAGTGCGATGTCGCCTCTCGTTTTATCCAAGTCATAGAGGTATTGATAAAAATACCGGCGATTGCGCAACAGCGTTAATGAGTCGGTAATGGCTTGATCTTGAAGCATATCGTTGGCTGTTTGTAGCGCGCGCGTTTTTTGTTTGACCGTTCGCTTAAGTAAGACAATGTAACTGGTAACGATAAAAATACTGATAGCGACTAAAGCAGGAAATAAATGTGTAGGGTAAACCGTTTCAACGTCATAATATACCCAGCGATTGAGTAGCTGGCGTTTAGTATCGTCATCTAACCAAGCAAATTTATTGTCTATGCGATTAAGTAATGCCGCGTTGCCTTTCGCAAATCCAGCGTGCAGCATCTCTGTATAAAGGTGCCTGACAGGGATAAAAAGGTTGTGGTTCGTGGTGGTATAAAGGTGATAATTTGCCACTTGCAGGTCGGCCACAAATGCTTGAATTTTTTCAGATAATGCCGCATCAAGCATGGCTTGGTTATTCGGGAAAAGCTGCAATGCTACGTCTGGAAAGTTAGCGCTCATAAACTCTTCTTCGTACCCGCCTTGTACCACGCCAATCTTATGTTCGGTCTCACCAGAAAGGACAAAGTCAGCAGACGTGCCCATCATGGATTGACTGAAAAATACTTGCGTATCAATGGCAAATAGAGGCGTGCCAAAATCCATGAATTGCAACCGCTCCGGTGACTGAAGGAGCCCAGCGTGCACATCAGCTTGACCGGTACGCACTAAATCGATTGACGTTTGCCAATCGGTCAATAGAAACTCGATATCATAGCCATTGCGGTCGCCAAATTCTTTCCAAAAGTCAATCAAGATCCCTCTGGGTTCTTGGTTGCTATTGAGATAAGAAAATGGACGCCATGCATGCGAATTAGCCACCTTTAAAACAGGTTTTTGTGACTCAGGTTGTTCGCTGTTATCAGAGTGAGCGCTGGGGCTTATCGATAACAACACGCCAACGCACAGTGTAAAAACAATTTGGCGGGCCAAAACATACAACGCCCCAGAATGCAGCATAAATAAACCCTGAATATGGCAATACATTAAGTGTGCGGTGGTCACCGCATCACGTCTTTATCATCAGTATATGAATAAATTCTTAACTTCTGGGATAAATTTGTCTCGTTTTCTTATAACTATAGGGTTATAAAGGTGATCGCGGCTGTTGCATAACACTGAGATTGTTCGGCTAGCCGCTTAAACGGGTGTTAACGCACGCAAAGGTCAATGAATCAAATCGCCACTTCTTAATGATAGGTATCGTGATCAGCGATCACCTGTTCTTTGATAGTTTGAAACGGATAAGATGCAAGGGCGCCAAACCCAGGTATGGCCTTCGCCTTAATTTTGGTATGAAGCGGTGACGATAGGCCGAGTAAAAAGCGCGTCATTGCCGCCGAAGTTGGCGTGCCGTCGCAAGCAGCCGCAAAGTGCTGACACCATGAGGATAACGCTTGCGCATCGATCGCCGGTAATTCTGGGCGCGGAGGTAAATGGGCGATCTCGCCTTGGCATACCGAGCAATGACCACAGGTGGTTGGTGCCGCATGATCACCAAAATAGTCGGCAAGGCGCTGACTAATACAGGTTGAAGAAGATAACAAGGTCAGTAATTGGTTGATGCGGGCAAGCTCGCTCTGTTCTTTTTTGGCAAAAAGGGCATACAGCGTCTCAGCTTGATCGTGAATATCAATCTCGTGGGTGTTCACGCCAAACACTTGTGTGGCTTGTTGTGTCGCGAGTGATAACCAACCTTGTTCGTGAAAGTACTCCAATGCAGTTAACGCGCGCTTTCTTTCTGCTCCAAAGCGTTGCCACAGTTGTTGGAAATCCATCTTGTACCAGGTTTTTGCTTTGATCGCGCATGCAAATAGCTGGGCAACAAATTCGCGTCGCTCACCATGGAATTTGGCCGTAATGGCGGCGGGTGACTCCACACACTGGAATTTCACATCGGCAAAGTAACTGTATTGGCTGGTGATCACGCCGGCCATCTCTAAATAAACGAGCAAGGTTTTAAGCGGTAAGAGCCGAATATTATATGTCCGTGAAAGACTATGGAGCATGACTTCCCATTGTTGACCGGCCTGTTGTACTTCTTCCAGTAACCCCTGAATCGCCATTTTGTCTGGCGTATCGCCGTAGATAAAATTCTCTAGTACATTCAGACTCGACTGGTTAGCGAGTACCGTGCAGGTCGCCTTGTGACCATCCCGTCCCGCGCGGCCAATTTCTTGGCTGTAGTTTTCAATCGACTTCGGCAAATCAAAATGGATGACACGGCGAATATCCGCCTTATCGACGCCCATCCCAAAGGCGATGGTCGCAACAATACATGGCGATTGGCCCGACATAAATGCCTCTTGTATCGACACGCGAACATCGTGACTCATACCGGCATGGTAAGCTGTCGCGGATATATGCTGGGATTGTAACCACTGGGCGATATTCTCCGCGGTCTGCTGCTGGGTGACATAAATGACGGTCGGCAAATCGGGGTCGGGCTTTAACTGCTCAACCAGCGCTTGCCGTTTTTGCGTCTCTTCCACGGCGACCACATTTAGATGCAGGTTAGGACGATAAAACCCCGTTAATGTGATGTTATTTGCCGGGATGGCAAACTTCGTCTGCATATCCTCAACCACAGCCGGCGTTGCGGTGGCGGTGAGAAGCAAGACTTGCGGAATATTTAATTGCTGTCGGTAAGCAGGGAGTTTGAGGTAATCAGGACGAAAATTGTGTCCCCATTCAGAGATACAATGCGCTTCATCCACCACCAATAACGAGATCGGGATAGGAGTGATAAACTGGCGAAAACGTTCGTTATTCAAACGCTCGACTGAAATCATCAGTACCTTGATGTCGCCGCGACGGACTTGATCCATCACTTGTTTGGTTTGTTCGGGTGTCTGCGTTGAATCGATGGTGGCCGCTGGGATGCCTTTGCGGGTCATAAATGCAAGTTGATCATGCATTAATGCCAGCAAAGGCGAAATCACCAATGTTAAGTGGGGCAGCTGTGTGGCCGGCAATTGATAGCATAATGATTTACCTGCACCGGTGGGAAAGATCGCACAGGCCGATTCACCTTGCATCACCTGCGAGATCACTGCTTCTTGTCCCGCACGAAATGACGAAAACCCAAAAATTTGCTCAAGTGCTTGTGCCAACATGCCGTCTTTCCCCTACTTTTAACCAAGTGTCTGTTTATGAACAGGCGGGAAAAGGTATCGGCTATGTGCCGAGGTTGCAAGCACAGGCGGTATGCGTGCGAGCGACCCCATTATCTTCAATAAGTGGGGTCGATCTTTTCTTAACGGATGCGAGAGCTATCACAGCGCCTTAATCAGTGCTGCGATCTCATCCCACCTTTGCTCATCAATCAACTTGGCGGGCACCATCCAAGTACCGCCACATGCCAGTACAGAGGGCAACGCGAGATAATCGTTCACGTTTTCTTCACTCACGCCGCCGGTTGGCATAAAGCTGACCGGGTACACCGCAGATAGCGCTTTTAACATCGCAATGCCTCCCGACGCTTCCGCGGGGAAAAACTTCAACGTATCAAGACCAAGTTCCATGGCTTGCTCGACCAAACTCGGGTTGTTGATCCCAGGGACGATGGCAATCCCACGTTGTTGGCAATGTTTTACTGTAGTGGGATTAAGCCCAGGGCTAACAATAAAATCCGCCCCAGCGTCAATCGCAGCATCGACTTGTGCAGGCGTCAGTACCGTTCCGGCACCAATCAGTAGCTCGGGATAGGCATCGCGCATTTGGCGGATAGCACTGACAGCCGCGTCGGTACGAAAGGTAATTTCGGCGCACGGTAAGCCATTGTCGACCAAGGTTTTGGCGAGTGGGACGGCATCGTCCGCATTATTAATCGCAATCACCGGCACAATGCGAATTGCCTTGAGACGTTGGTGTAGTTCAGTCATGGGATTCCCTTATAGTAAAATGCTTAATAGCGCTACGATAACAAACGCGATAGTCCCGAGCAGGGTTTCCATCACAGTCCAAGTTTTTAGCGTGGTTTTTTCATCCATTTCGAGCAAACGTGATACGAGCCAAAAACCCGAGTCGTTGAAATGCGATAAAACGGTTGCTCCACCTGCAATCGCAATGACAATAAAACATAAATCGAGTTGAGATAAACCCACAGTATGCGACACGGTGGGCGCAATGAGTGCGGCCGTGGTGGTGAGTGCGACGGTGGCGGATCCTTGTGCAACGCGCAAGCAGGTGGCAATCACGAATGCGGCCAAAATGATTGGCATACCCGTGTCTGATAGCATGGTGGCAAGTGCCTGACCGATACCGCTCGCGCGCAAAACACCCCCAAACATGCCGCCGGCGCCGGTCACCAAAATGACGGCACAAATTGGTGCTAACGAATCAGAGCACAGCTTTTCCATTTTACTCTTACCCAGCTTTTGGCCGAAGACCAGCAAACAGGTCAATAGGGTGATGAGCAGTGCAACCGGTGTTTTACCCAGCATACGCAGAAAACCAACCCATGGGTTTTCGCCGTCAACGATACCTGCAACACTGAGTGCGTTTAAGCCTGTGTCGAGGAAAATTAGCATGACAGGTAGGAGTAAGATCATCAGCACCGTAGAAAAGGTGGGATGGTCCTTTTTGTTTTTAAACATCACTTCTGTATTTAAAAACGCCTTCGCAAGGGGAATATTGAATTTCTTGCCGGCATACAAACCAAATAAATAACCGCCTAGATACCAAGTGGGTAGCGAAACCAGTAGCCCAACGACCAAGAGAAGACCCATATCTGCGCCGAGTAAATCTGAGGCCGCAACGGGGCCGGGGTGCGGGGGAACGAAGGTATGCATAACCGCAAATGCACCCGCGACGGGTAGGGCATACTTTATCGGTGAGCCACCTAAACGTTTCGCGACACTAAACATAATGGGCATCATCACAATCAGCCCCGCATCAAAGAAGATCGGAAAGCCAAATAGTAGAGAAGCGATACCCAGTGCAAACGGAGCACGGGCTTCGCCAAAGCGGTCGATCAGCGTATCGGCCAATACATTTGCACCACCGGTGACTTCGAGAATTTTACCAATCATGGCGCCGAGCCCAACGAGCAAGGCGACCGACGCCAGGGTGCCGCCAAACCCTGTCATCATGGCCGGCACTACCTTATCGGTAGGGATCCCCGTGGCCAAAGCAGTGATTAAGCTGACCAATGTGAGTGATGCAAACGCATGCACCTTAAGTTTCATTATCAGTAGTAATAACAACGCGATAGCGCCCAATGCTATCAAGAGTAAAGTAGTGGGTTCAGGGCTTTGTGCGAGTAGTTCCATGGCTCACCTCTTCCGACCAGGATGTTTGTGTTAAACTTCACAAATCTCAACGTTACCGGTAACATGTTACCGGTAACCACACTAAGATAAAGACAATTATTGAATGCGTTATCAAAAATGAGATCTGGTTAAAATCTCGCTAAGGAGTGGGTATGGCAATTGGCAGTGTGATTGTGATGGGCGTCAGTGGCTCGGGGAAAAGCACCCTTGGCGCAAAGTTGGCACAGCGCTTAGGGGCAAAGTTTATTGATGGAGACGACTTACACCCGCGTGCGAATATCGAAAAAATGGCGACGGGTAAGCCGCTTGATGATCATGACCGAACTCCCTGGCTGGGCCGGATTAGCGATGCCGCTTTTAGTTTGGAGCATAAACATGAATATGGCGTGATTGTGTGTTCAGCCTTAAAGCGCCGCTATCGAGACCAGATCCGAGATGGCAATCAGAACGTTACCTTTTTGTTTTTGGACGGAGATTATGCGTTGATCCTCGCAAGGCTTCGAGCGCGCAAAGGGCATTTTATGAAAACCCATATGCTGGATAGCCAGTTTGCCACGTTGGAGGTGCCGGGTGACGATGAGCCTGATGTGGTCCGAGTCGGCATTGATGCAGACATTGATACTGTGGTGACACGTGCAGTGAACGCTTTAAAAGACAAGGAGGATGCCGAATGACACATCCGACATTGATGGCAGTGACAGAGGCGTTATGCCAGCGCAGCCAACCGACGCGCATCGCGTTTTTGCATCGGACTCAACAGCAAGCCGATACCGGGAAAGCGCGTACCAGTCTGTCTTGCGGTAACATGGCGCATGCGGTGGCGGCGTCGTGCCAACAAGACAAACAGCACATGCTGGATATGACCACCGCCAATGTGGCGATTATCAGCGCCTATAACGATATGCTGAGCGCGCACGCGCCCTATGCTGACTACCCTGATCAGATCAAAGCCGCTTTGCTGCCGTTAGGTCATACCGCGCAAGTGGCAGGTTGTGTGCCTGCGATGTGTGATGGAGTGACCCAAGGCCAACCGGGAATGGAAATATCGTTGTTTTCACGTGATGTGATTGCACAGGCGACTGCGATATCGCTGAGTCACAATGTGTATGACGCAACATTATTGCTGGGTGTATGCGATAAAATTGCACCGGGACAATTGATGGGCGCGCTGGCCTACGCCCATTTACCTACCTTATTTATTCCCTCCGGCCCAATGACAACGGGCACCAGCAATGATCAAAAAGTGGCGGTGCGTCAAGCCTATGCGGCAGGCGAAGTAGGCAAAGACGCACTACTCGCCATGGAATGTCAGGCTTATCACAGCCCGGGAACCTGCACCTTCTATGGCACGGCCAATACCAATCAACTGGTGCTCGAGGCGATGGGATTAATCTTACCTGGCGCTGCTTTTGTCCCACCAGATTCAGCGTTGCGCCAAGCGTTGACTTGCTATGCAGCGACAGCGTTAGCCTCTCAGTGTGCCGGAAGTGCAACTTACCGATCATTAGCCGATGTGGTGACTGAAAAAAGCGTGGTGAATGGTGTGGTTGCGTTGTTGGCTTCAGGCGGCAGCACCAATCATACCATCCATTTGGTGGCCATGGCGCGAGCAGCAGGGATTATCCTAACGTGGGAAGATATTGATGCGCTCTCTCGTATAGTGCCCTTGCTGACTCGAGTCTACCCCAATGGGCCGGCCGATATTAATGCCTTTGAAGCGGCCGGAGGCGTACCGACTTTAATGGCTCACTTACATGCGCTAGGGTTATTGCATGCCGATACCTTGCCTGCCGTCGGCCAATTTAGCGACCAGCTGACCACACCACGATTAGATCAGGGGCAGCTTGTTTGGGAAACCGCCACCCCATCAACCGACACAGCGGTCATTGCCCAGCCCGGTTTACACTTCAGTGCAACTAGTGGTTTGCGCATGCTGTCTGGCAATATGGGTAACGCGGTGATCAAAGTCTCAGCGGTTGATCCCGCGCATCGCGTAGTTTGTGCGCCCGCACGGGTGTTTGAGTGTCAGCACGAGGTCGAGCAGGCCTATCAACGCGGTGAGCTCAACCAAGATGTGATTGTGGTGGTGCGTTTTAATGGCCCTGCTGCTAATGGGATGCCAGAGCTCCATAAACTCATGCCTATTCTCGGCAATGTGCAAAAAATGGGTTATCAGGTCGCACTGGTAACAGATGGCCGGTTATCCGGCGCGTCAGGCAAAGTCCCTGCGGCCTTGCATGTCTGCCCGGAAGCCATGCATGGCGGTGCGTTGGCGTCCATTCAAGACGGCGATCTGATCACATTGGACGCGAATACTGGCGTATTGACCTGCCATGCTGACTTATCTCAACGATATGTAGCTAATACGCCTCAAGCTGCTACAACCTGGGGACGTGATTTGTTTGCTGCGGCGCGTCAGCAGGTGTCTCGCGCCGATGAAGGAGCGACGTATCTATTTCCGTGATCGCTCGGTCAACCGTGATGGTTACAAGCTGCCACCGTCTGTGATGGTGTGTGGGATAGCATGCACTTTTTCGGTGATAGTTTCACCGCTTAATGCTTGAATCAAAAGTGTCGCGCTGCGCTCACCGATTAACTCTCGGGGCGTCGCGACACTGGTGAGTCTTGGGCTGACCACAGTGCCAATATCCAACGCATTGTAGCCGACAATGCTAAGCGTTTTAGGTACCTCAATGTCCTGCTGTTTACAGGCAAGTAACGCACCGACGGCGAGGTCATCATTGGTACAAAACAGCCCGTCACAATCTGGATACTGAGCCAAGGTTTGGTTAAGTAAGGTCTCGCCTAAGCTGAATGAAGAATGCTCCTCGGTGGCAACACAGCGAGGAGTGAGTCCTGCCTGTGTCATCGCGCGTTCGTACCCTTTTTGCCGCAGCTGAGTGCGGGTATCCAGACGAGCCGCCAAATACACAATCTGCGTTTTATCTTTGTTGATCATCGTTTGAACTGCATCATAAGCGGCTTGCTCATGATCAAGCCCAACTGCCATATCAATCGGCGTTTCTGGAAGCTCCATGGTTTCTACCACAGGAATGGCGGCGGTTTTTAACATTTGTAACGTACGTGGGGTGTGGTTAGTTTCAGTGAGGATTAAGCCATCCACTTGATAAGAGAGCAAAGAGGCAATTTTCTCTTCCTCTGCCTGCTCGCTATAGCCAGCGTGTGTAATCAAAATGTCGTAGCCATGTGCCTTAGTCACGCGTTCAATGCCCTGGACTAAATGAGCAAAGACTTGGTTAGACAATGAAGGAAGCACAATTCCAATGGCTTTGCTCGATGATTTAGATAACATCGCGGGCACACGATTTTGTATGTATCCCAATTCTTCAATCACCGCCGCAATCTTGTCGCGTGTCGCAGGGGCGACTGACTCCGGATTGCGCATATAGCGCGAGACTGTCATTTTGGTCATCCCGACGCGGTCAGCAATATCTTGTAAGGTGGCCCGGTTTCTTTTTTCTGTCATCTCATGCACTAGCCGAAAATGTTACATGTAACATTAGAGCAATCTGACCGCCGATTAGCAAGAAAAACTGGTAGGTGGAATTAGGTCTTTATTGAGAACGCACACTGACGATTTTGAATTAAGGCGCCACTTTACCGCGCAAAGACTTAGTCTGGCTCTTACGCTTTTTGGATTCTACGCGGCGACGTTGTGACGCTTTGGTTGGCCGAGTTGGCTTGCGTTTTTTCTGCTCCACCATCGCGCTTTTAATTAGCGCAGCGAGGCGTTCTAACGCGTCTTCTCGGTTTAGCTCTTGGGTGCGGTAGTTTTGCGCTTTTATCACCACGACGCCGTCTTTGGAGATGCGTGAATCGGACAGTGTCATTAAGCGTGCTTTGTAGGCATCAGGCAGTGACGAGGCGTGAATATCAAAGCGCAAATGAATGGCACTCGACACTTTATTGACGTTTTGTCCGCCTTTCCCAGCGGCGCGGATGGCCGTGAGCTCGATTTCACTGTCGGGAATCGCTACTTTGTTGGATAGAGTCAGCATACGGCCTCAAATATTAACAAGAGGCGCGCAGTGTACATAGCATTAGGCCTGTGGCGCAAATAAGCCAGCAGGCCGAGTCTTTTTGAGTCGTTAATCGGCACTTTAGGATAAATCAAATACCAGTGTTTGGCTGATTTCGTTGCCGACATTACTAAAGGTGATGTGACGGATATCTTCGACTTTCGCGCCATCACCGGGAGAAAGAGATGTGTTTTCAACCTTAAGAGTGCCCGCGACTTGATGCACATAGGCGTTGCGTCCTGCCTCCAAAGCGAAGGTAACAGACTCACTCGGCGCCAAGATAAGTTGCAGCAAACGTGCCTCTTGTTTTATTTTTAACGAGCCATTCTCACCCGTTGGCGTCGCAATGACGGTAAAGCCGGGTTGGTTGCCAAAATCTTTTTGCTGATAGCCCGGCTCTCCGCCTCTTTCGTTAGGTTCAATCCAAATCTGTAAAAAACGCAATGGCTGGGATGACGAGGCATTATATTCACTGTGATAAATACCACGCCCAGCCGACATCAGCTGGAACTCGCCAGCGGGTAGAGTTTGTCGGTTGCCTTGACTGTCTTTGTGTTCTATTGCTCCTTCCAGCACCAGACTGATGATTTCCATATCACGGTGTCCATGGGTATCAAAGCCCGCGCCGGGCGAAACGATATCATCATTGATCACACGTAGTGCAGAGAAGCCCATATGATGGGCATCGTAATAGCTACCAAATGAAAAGGTATGGCGGCTTTGTAGCCAACCAAAGTTGGCCTGACCGCGATCGCTGGCATGACGTACTGTAATCATAACGCTTCTCCTCACTGATTCGATGTTGAACAGCGGTGACGCTGAATAATAGATGCAGTGTAGAAACAAAAACGCCGTGCGAACACGGCGTAATCTTGTGCATCTTGTTTTAAAACATTGAACGAGTATTGTGCAGGAGAAATAGCACGCATCAGATAATGTACTAAAGCTTAAATGTTTCCATGCGTGTTTTTAAGTTATGCGCAAGATTGCTGATTTGGTCACAGGCAATCGCTGTTTGCGTTGCCCCCTCGGCCATTTCCGTTGAGGCACTATTAATGTTCTCAACGCTGCGGTTAAGCTCGTTAGAGACAGAGCTTTGCTCACTGCAGGCGGTAGCAATTTGGGTACTGCGTTGGGCGATATCATCAACAGAGACTTCAATTTCCCGCATTTGTTCGCCGGTATCGCTGACCGTTTCTACACATTGCGTAATGCCTGCTTGGCATTCATGGCTGGATTCGCGGACCTTAGTCGTGTTTATTTGCAGTGTCTCGATGGTATTAACGATTTGCTCGGTCGATTCTTGAGTACGCTGTGCCAGTGAGCGAACCTCATCGGCTACCACAGCAAACCCTCGGCCTTGCTCACCGGCACGGGCTGCTTCTATCGCCGCATTCAAAGCAAGTAAATTAGTCTGCTCGGCAATACCACGAATCACATCAACCACGACATTAATGTCTTCGGAGCTTGTTTTAAGTTGCTCTGTTAACGTCTCTGAGTCTTGCATCAATCTAGATACGCGTTCAATAATGCTAATCGCATCGGCTAATGAACCACTCCCTTTTTTTGCTATATCTGCTGCCGAATGCGCTGATGTTGCGCCTTCTTCGGTATTTTGTGCCACTTCACTGACAGCGGCTTGCATCTGGGTCATCGCTGACGCCACCGATCCAAGCTCTTGCTGCTGGTTTTGCATACCTGACGCATTTTGAGATGAAATCGCACTCACTTCTTCAACGGCGGCAGTTAACTGAATAGTAGAATCGTTAATTTCTGATACCAATCCGTGAAGATTGTTTTGCATCGTCACCAATTCTTTGAGTAAGGAGCCAAGCTCATCTTTGGACAAGTCCTTTTCATCAAATTTGTTGTTGAGCTGACCTTTGGCAATACTCGATGCAAACGCGAGCGCTTTACCGACTGGGCGAGAGATAGCGCGAGAAAGCAGAATAGATGCAGCCATAATTACTAAAATAATCACAAGTGTTCCAATGGCTGCATTTATCTGAGCGGCGGTTGCTGCACTCTGGGCTTCTGCCCCAATTTGCTTTACTAAGTCATCGTTTAGTTCGAGTGTGTTATCCAAGCTTTTTAGCGCATCGGAATAGGTCCCAAAACTGGCTAACACGACTTCATTCGCTTTGTCAGGATCGTCATTTCTTAAAAGCTGGTTATAAGACTGGGTTTCCTTAATGTACTGATTCCAGGTTTTCTTAAACACATTAAATGATTGTTTCTCTTGTGATGTGAGGTCCAGAGCTTGATAAGCTTTGATCCCAGCTTGTACATCGGCACGCCATTGGTCGAGATCGTTTAACCATTGCGATATTTTTGGGTTACCGCTGTTTGGTAGCAGTGAAAATTCATGTTTTCGGACTTTGGTGATGTCGACCTGGATGCCTTTTAATATTGATACCGAGGGGAGACTTTTGTTTGAAAGTTGTGTGATGTCTTTACTTATCGTGGATAGGCCGAGCATAAACATGATGGCAACGGAGGCAAAAACGATAAAAACGGCAATAAAACTGAGCCCTATTTTTTTGACAACACTAAGATCTTTCATCATCTGCTTTCCTGTTCATCGCGCTTATGAACTAGCGCAAAGGTGTTTTGTAACAACATTAAGCTAAGCGTAGACGATTTAGATGATAAAAATATTATTAATTGTGAGAGAAG
>NZ_MUFI01000057.1:0-17075 GCF_001996265.1 Salinivibrio sp. MA440 | reverse complement strand
CTCTAAACATGTATATTTAATGCATGTTTTAAGTTGTATCTCAAATATATCTTTTAATCAATCGAAGAATTACAATTTGACTGGGTAGTAAGAGGTACACATGCAACTAACCAGCTTTACAGATTACGGACTTCGCACCTTGATTTTTCTGGCATCCTTGCCAGAGGGTGAGCTTACCAACATTACCGAGGTGACGCGCTTGTTTGGTGTGTCGCGCAATCATATGGTGAAAGTCATCAACCGTTTAGGGCAGCTGGAGTATATTCAAACGGTGCGTGGGAAGAACGGTGGTATTCGTCTGCTGCAAGCGCCGACAGCGATTACCGTCGGACAGGTGGTACGCGATCTTGAACCTCTAGAACTAGTTAATTGCTCGGTCGAGTTTTGCCATATCACTCCAGCATGCCGTTTAAAAGACCGATTAGCGAAAGCCAAACAAGCATTTTTAAATGAGCTGGATACATGCACCATCGATGCACTTATTAACGACAATCGCGAGTTAATGATCTTACTCACCCGCCCTTAACATGCAAGGACAGCATTAAGTGAACTTATGGCAAATCAAACCGCAACGGATACCTCATCGAAACAATCTGCCGTGAATCGCAACAGTAAAAATCTGACTATATTGTGGGAGCTTATTGCGTTTATCCGCCCTTACCGTTGGCAAGTGAGCGCGGCATTGCTGGCTTTGGTTTTTACCGCATCATTAACACTCTCGGTCGGACACGGCGTTCGGCTTTTGATCGACCAAGGCTTTGCACAGCAATCACTGGTTGAGTTGGGTAATGCGGTACAGTTTATTTTGCTGATCACGGTATTAATCGCGATCGGCACCTTTTTCCGGTTCTATCTGGTGTCATCGGTAGGTGAGCGGGTCAGTGCCGATATTCGCCAAGCGGTGTTTGATCATGTAATTGGCCTGCATCCGAGCTATTTTGAAACCCATGGCAGTGGCGAGATCATGTCGCGGATCACCACAGATACCAGCTTGCTGCAGAATATCATCGGCTCCTCTTTTTCCATGGCGATGCGCAGTGCGCTGATGTGTGTGGGCGCCATCATCATGCTGTTTGCCACCAATATTAAACTGACCTTAATTGTGCTGGCCTCCGTGCCTTTTATTTTGGTGCCAATACTTATCTATGGCCGTCGCGTGCGGGCGTTGTCGCGGCAAAGCCAAGATTCGATGGCGGATGTAGGCAGCTATGCCGGTGAAGCCATCACCAATATTAAAACCGTGCAAAGCTTCGCGGTAGAGGATCACGCCAAAGCTGCATTTGGGCAAGAGGTGGAACGTGCCTATCACATTGGACGCGAGCGCGTGAAACAACGAGCCATTCTCATTTCCGGGGTGATCGTGATTGTGTTCAGCGCGATTACAGGGATGTTATGGGTCGGCGGTCGCGATGTGATTCAAGGCACCATGTCGGCAGGCGATTTGGGCGCCTTTGTGTTTTTCGCCATCATGGTGGCCTCTTCCATGGCCACCTTGTCGGAAGTGCTGGGGGAGTTGCAGCGCGCGGCTGGCGCGACGGAGCGTTTGGTGGAGCTTTTACACGTGCAAAATCATATTCGTACTCCCGCTACCTCACCGATTGTTGATGCCCAATCACTGAGCAATGATATTCGCTTTGAAGCGGTGCACTTTCATTATCCCACGCGGCCCTATCAGCCGGCGATTGATACGCTGAACCTTGCTATTCAGCCCGGCGAAGTCGTGGCGTTAGTGGGGCCGTCGGGGGCCGGAAAAACGACAGTCTTTGAGTTACTGCAACGCTTCTACGATCCGCAGTCGGGTGCGATTGCGCTGGGTGGACAAGATATTCGCAGCTTGTCCCCGCAAGCCTTGCGCCAACAAATGGCTATGGTGCCGCAGCAACCGGCATTGTTTAGCGATAATGTGATAGGAAACATCCGCTACGGCAGGCCAGACGCCAGTGAGCAAGCGGTGAAAGAGGCGGCAGTTCAAGCGCACGCTGACGGCTTTATTCAGCAATTACCGGACGGCTATCACAGCTTTTTGGGCGAGCGTGGTGTGCGGCTTTCGGGCGGCCAACGGCAGCGAATTGCGATTGCCCGCGCAATTCTCAAGGACCCACGGATTTTATTGCTCGATGAAGCCACCAGCGCGCTGGATAGTGAAAGTGAGCATGCGGTACAACAAGGATTGGCCACCTTGATGCGCAATAGAACGACCTTGATTATTGCTCATCGATTGTCGACCATTCAACATGCTGATCGCATTGTGGTGATGGATCAAGGTAAGTTGGTGGATGTGGGCAGTCATACCGAGTTGTTGGCACGCTGCCCTTTATACCAGCGCTTGGTAAAACGGCAATTTAACCCTTCTTCAAGTTACTAAGCCTTGTTTTCCAAGGCTTTAATCTGTTGGTCAATCTTTTCCGCTTCTTCGGTGAGTAGTGAGTATCCTCTGATATCGCCATTGCGTTGAGCTTCAAAGGCTTGTTGTTGTTTGGCGTCGTACTGCTTTTTTAGCTTTTTAACCGGATTCGGCTTTAAAAATGAGAGCATAGTTGATCCTTTTAGATAGATGACTGCTTTCAGTACGACATTAACCTACGCTTAGATGACCGCTTGCTGTGACTAGAATGAATACGTTACGCCCAGCGCGCCGCCAAGTTGCAACTCTGGGCCGCCGTGGAAGTTAAGCTCTGGATGGACTTGGCCGTAGGCAGTGATCTGCTTGGTGATTTCCCAATCTAATCCTATCGGTAAACGAACGCCATAGTCGTCGTCCCACTCGGCCCAGCCACCAGCGCCTACATACCAATCAACCGGGATATCGGGATTATCAAAAGTGCCTTGTTGAAAAAGATAATCAAACGCGGTGCCATCATTGCCGAGGGTAAAACGGTATTGATCGTCGATTTCCAGTACAGCGCTTAGTTGTTGATCAACGGCGAGACCCGCCGAGATGCTGGTTTTTTCTTGCGCCACCGCTTGAGTGGTGAGACCAAGTGCGAGCAGGAGACCGAGAGCGATAGGTTTCATAGTGTGCCTTAATACTGCTTTTTCAGATGGCACAGAATGTAGCGGTGTTCGGAGAACAATCTGTCAAGCGTTTGTCAGCGACATTTAAAAGTTCATACCCTTATGTCAACGTTTGCCCAGAGAAAGCCATTCATAAAAAAGGCGAGCCGAGCGGCTCGCCTTTAACATCACTCTTTCCGCGAGTGGAACGGATTACTCATCCATATAGTTTTCAATGCTAGGGCAAGAGCAAATCAGGTTGCGGTCACCGTAGACGTTATCGACACGGTTGACCGATGGCCAGTATTTGCTTGCCTTATTATGGGCAGATGGGAAGCAAGCCAACTCACGTGAATAGGCGTGAGACCACTCGTCTGCCATCAGATCCGCTTGGGTGTGAGGCGCATTGACCAATGGGTTGTCTTCCAGCGTCCATTCACCATCTTGTACCTTGGCAATTTCCTCGCGGATGGCAATCATGGCATCACAGAAGCGATCCAATTCCTCTTGGCTTTCACTTTCGGTCGGCTCAACCATCAGCGTACCCGCGACCGGGAACGACATGGTCGGTGCATGGAAGCCATAATCCATCAAGCGTTTGGCGATGTCTTCTTCGCTGATCCCGGATGCCTCTTTGAGCGGACGAATGTCGATAATACATTCGTGCGCAATACGTCCATTTTTGCCGCGATAAAGCACAGGGTAGTAAGGACGCAAACGTTCCATCACATAGTTGGCACTGAGAATCGCCAACTCGGTCGCGCGCGTCAGGCCTTGTTCACCCATCATGGCGATGTACGCCCATGAAATAGGAAGAATCGAGGCGCTACCCATAGGTGCAGCCGAGACGGCAAATTCGTCGCCTTGCTCCACATGACCGGGAAGGAAAGGCGCAAGGTGCGATTTCACGCCAATCGGTCCCATACCTGGGCCGCCGCCACCGTGGGGAATACAGAAGGTTTTGTGCAGGTTGAGGTGCGAGACGTCTGAGCCAATGTAGCCCGGCGTTGTCAGCCCCACTTGCGCATTCATGTTGGCGCCATCCAAGTAAACTTGGCCGCCTGCCTCGTGCACCAGCTCGCACACTTGCTGCACGGTTTCTTCGTACACACCATGTGTCGATGGGTAGGTGATCATTATGCACGAGAGCGCATCGCGGTGTTTGTCGATCTTGGCTTTCAGATCGTCAATGTCGATGTTGCCATCGTCATCACAGCCAACCACCACCACTTTCATTGAAACCATGGCCGCGGAGGCAGGGTTGGTACCGTGCGCGGAGCTTGGGATCAAGCATACGTTGCGGTGACTGTCGCCACGGCTTTCATGGTAGCGCTGAATCGCAATTAAGCCCGCATACTCCCCTTGCGCGCCTGAGTTGGGCTGCATGGAGATCTCGTCGTAGCCGGTGATTTCACACAGCATGTCACGCAGTGATTTGCCCAGTGTTTGATAGCCTTTGGCTTGCTCCAATGGCACAAACGGGTGCAGGGCGCCAAACTCTGGCCAGGTGACGGGGATCATTTCGGCCGCGGCGTTCAGCTTCATGGTACAGCTGCCCAGCGGAATCATGCCGTGGGTGAGAGAGAAGTCTTTGTTTTCCAACGCCTTCATATACCGCATCAGCTTGGTTTCACTGTGATAGCGGTTAAAGACGGGATGTGTCAGGTACGCACTGCTGCGGCGGCATACGGTAGGGATCGCGGCCAATTCATCAGCTTCAATGTCGCTCGCCACGGCTTCTGCATTGCCTTGACCAGTGAGTGCGGTAAGCAATTGATTGACTTCTGCCAGTGTGCTCGCTTCATCAAAACTCACGCCGAGCTGGCCACCCAGTTTACGCAAGTTAAAACCAGCATCTTGCGCTTGTTGGTACAAGGCATCGGTTTGCTCGCCCGTGTTAAACGTCACGGTATCAAAGAAGCTATCGTGCGCGAGGCTCAATCCGGCTGCTTGTACCGATTTGGCGAACAGCGCGGCGAGGTGATGCACGCGGCGAGCAATTTTCTTTAAGCCTTCTGGACCGTGATACACCGCGTAAAAAGCAGCCATGTTGGCCAGCAAGGCCTGAGCGGTACAAATATTGGAAGTCGCTTTTTCACGGCGAATATGTTGCTCACGCGTTTGCATCGCCATGCGCAGGGCTTGGTTGCCTTTGCTATCGACCGATACGCCAATCACTCGGCCAGGCATGGTGCGCTTTAGCTTGTCGCGTGTCGCCATAAAGGCGGCGTGTGGGCCCCCGTAACCCATAGGCACACCAAAGCGTTGTGCCGACCCAATCACTACATCCGCGCCCATTTCACCCGGCGCTTTAAGCAAAGTGAGTGAAAGCAGATCGGTAGCAACCGCGACCAGCGTCTTCTTGCTTTGTGCTTCTGCGATAAGCGCACTGAGATCGCGCACTTCGCCGGTGGTGCCGGGGTATTGGAGTAGGGCGCCAAATACATCGTGCTGATCCAGCTTGTCCGTGTCATCAACAATGATGTCAAAACCTAAGAAGTTGGCACGCGTTTTAATCACATCCAAGGTTTGTGGGTGCACATCGCTGGCAACAAAAAAGGCGTTGCCTTTGTGCTTGCCGCCACGCTTACACAGGGTCATGGCTTCTGCCGCGGCAGTGGCTTCGTCGAGCAGCGACGCGTTGGCCAAATCCATCCCCGTTAAGTCCATCACCATTTGCTGGAAGTTCAGTAAGGATTCTAATCGGCCTTGCGAGATCTCGGGCTGATAAGGCGTGTAAGCGGTATACCAGCCAGGGTTTTCCAGCACATTACGTAAAATAGGCGGTGGGGTATGAGTGTGGTAGTAACCTTGGCCAATCAAGCTACGCTTTATCGTATTTTGCGCAGCAATGTCGCTCAGTTCTGCCAGCATCTGGGTTTCACTTTTCGGCGCGCTCAGATTAAGCGGCTTCGGCAAACGGATATCCGCAGGAACGGTTTCTTCAATCACATGCTCAAGGCTGGTGGCATTGATCGCCGCCAGCATAGCGTCTTGTTGTTTGATATCCGGTCCATTGTGGCGAGCAATAAAATCGTTATCAGCCACTAAGCTATCGAGTAAACGCGTTTTGGTCATGATATTCGTCCTGAATTAGTCGTCGATGGCGGCGGCATAAGCATCCGCATCCATCAGATGATCCAAGTTGGTGTCGTCAGCGAGTTTAATCTTGGCAATCCAGCCGCCCTCAAAAGGTTCGTCATTAACTAACTCTGGGCTGTCTTCTAAATCGTCGTTAATGGCGACAACTTCACCATCAACCGGTGCATAGATATCAGAGGCGGCTTTTACCGATTCCACCAGAGAAAAGCTTTCACCTTTTTCAGTACTGTCACCCACCTCAGGTAGATCGACAAACACGACATCGCCAAGTAGGCCTTGGGCATGATCAGTGATCCCCATGGTGACTGTGCCATCGCCGTTGTCTTTGACCCACTCATGGCTTTCGGAATACTTCAGTGTCGCGTCCATTTGCTACTCTCCTGCTAAATTACGAACTGCTCGATTTATGAGCAATTTACATTGTAAATTGAGGCAAATACTAGTCTACTGCCTCATAATCCTAAGTAATTGATATATGGTTATTTATTGCTATGCCTTTATTGACGATAAAGCGGGAAGCGGGCACATAGCTGTTGCACTTGTTTACGAATCCGCGCTTCAACCTCAGCGTTACCGTCTGGTTCCTCAACTAAGGCATCTAATACATCGCCAATCCATTCACCGATTTGACGGAATTCTTCGGTGCCGAAGCCGCGGCTGGTGCCGGCGGGTGTACCGAGGCGAATACCCGATGTGATCATTGGCTTCTCGGTGTCGAATGGAATACCGTTCTTGTTACAAGTGATCCCCGCGCGCTCGAGTGCTTGTTCGGTTTGGTTGCCTTTTAGACCTTTCGGGCGCAAATCAACCAACATCAGATGAGTGTCGGTGCCGCCCGTGACAATGTCGCAGCCACGCGTTTGTAGAACCTCGGCCAGTACTTTGGCGTTAGCAACCACTTGATCAATATACAATTTAAACTCAGGCTCTAGCGCCTCACCAAATGCCACGGCTTTCGCGGCAATCACGTGCATCAATGGACCGCCTTGTAGACCGGGGAACACGGCCGAGTTGATCTTTTTATTGATGTCTTCGTGATTGGTGAGGATCATGCCACCGCGTGGACCACGCAGGGTTTTATGCGTGGTGGTGGTGACCACATGCGCATGCGGCAGTGGCGATGGATGGGCGCCGGTGGCCACTAAACCGGCAATGTGTGCCATATCGATCATCAGATATGCGCCTACTTCATCGGCAATCGCGCGGAAGCGAGCAAAATCAATTGGGCGTGGGACAGCGCTGCCGCCGGCGATGATCATCTTAGGTTGGTGTTCACGCGCAAGAGCCGCGACATCGTCATAATCAATTTCTAGAGTTTCTTGATTAACACCGTATTGCACGGCATTAAACCACTTGCCTGATAACGCAGGGCGTGCCCCGTGAGTAAGGTGGCCTCCGGCATCCAGTGACATACCCAAAATAGTGTCACCAGGTTGCAGTAGTGCCAGCATCACGGCACCGTTGGCTTGTGCGCCAGAGTGCGGCTGCACGTTTACAAACTCGCAGTTAAACAGCTGTTTGGCACGGGCTTGAGCAATGGCTTCGACTTCATCGACATGCTCACAGCCGCCATAATAGCGACGGCCTGGATAGCCTTCTGCGTATTTATTGGTCAAGCAAGTACCTTGTGCTTGCATCACCGCTTGCGAAACGATGTTTTCTGATGCGATAAGCTCGATTTGCTGTTGTTGGCGTTTGTGTTCGGCTTGCACGGCTGACATCACGGCACCATCGGATTCCGATAAATTGGTGGAGAAAAACTGCTCCAATTCTACATTTGGGTAGCTCGGTTTCATTTTGCTTTCCTTGTTGGCGATGGTGGCTAACAGGCCACAACATTAATCGGGATCACATTGGTAGCGAGGCCACCTTGTGAGGTTTCTTTATATTTACTCATCATGTCGAGGCCGGTCTCGTGCATGGTTTTAATCACGCTATCGAGTGAGACATGGTGTTGGCCGTCACCACCCATTGCCAACCGAGTCGCGTTAATCGCTTTCACGGCACCCATGGTATTGCGCTCAATGCAAGGGACTTGTACGAGGCCATCTATTGGATCACAAGTGAGGCCGAGGTTATGCTCCATGCCGATTTCTGCCGCGTTTTCAATTTGTTGATTACTTGCGCCCATGGCTGCGGCTAATCCGGCTGCTGCCATCGAGCACGCCACGCCAATCTCTCCCTGACAACCGACTTCTGCTGCCGAAATAGAGGCATTGGTCTTGTACAAAGAGCCGATAGCCGCGGAAGTCGCCATAAAGGTGCGGATGCCTTCAGGGTTATTGGGCGATACAAATTTATCGTAATACGCCAGTACTGCAGGGATCACGCCGGCAGCACCATTAGTCGGTGCGGTGACGACTCGGCCACCGGCGGCGTTTTCTTCGTTCACTGCCATGGCAAACAGGTTGACCCAATCATTGGTATCTGTCGGTAATCCATGGGCTTGCTTGTCATGAATGGCCTCGTACATGCCTTTGGCGCGTCGCTTGATGTTCAAACCGCCTGGCAGCACGCCGCCTTGTTGAACCCCGCGATCAATACACTCACGCATCACTTGCCATATATGGTCGAGCCCTTGATTGACGGTTTCATGCGTTGCTGCCGAGTCATGATACTGGGCGCGCGCAATTTCGTTGGTGAACATCAATTCGCTAATACTCATCCCGGTTCGATCACATTGCGCCAGCAGCGTTGCCGCACTATCAAATGGATAAGGTGGCGTGAAATTAGTTGCCAAGGCATCCGTTTCGCCCTCTTCGACCACAAAGCCGCCACCGACAGAGAAATAGGTCTTGCTGGTCAAGCAGTCACCGGCTTTATCATATGCGCTGACAGTCATGCCATTAGGATGCGCGGGGAGAACCTGATCATAATGAAAGGCAATATCTGCCTCCCAATTAAATCGAATATAATGCCGGCCGGCAAAGGGCAGTTCGCCACCATTTTTAACCATATTAGTCATGGTATCGATTTCATCTGATTCGATAGTCGCGGGCATTTCGCCCATCAATCCCATCACGCAAGCGACATCCGTGGCATGTCCTTTTCCGGTCAGCGCCAAAGAGCCGTATAAATCGACATTCACACGATGGATCATATCGAGCGCGAGCGTTTTCGACGCAAATTGCGAAAAGCGTGCGCAGGCAACCATGGGCCCGACAGTGTGTGAGCTTGAAGGCCCCACGCCTATTTTGAACAGGTCAAACATGCTGTGACTCATGGCCTGCCTCCTCGATCAGTAAGGTACGTTTTTATCATTATTTATACTGTCCTACATGCCAACGGGTGTTGCCGACATTGCTTCACGTTACAGCAAACAGTTAAGCGGTGAGATCTCGCGCTTTACCATTGATTTAAACATTTTGTTAACGTACCTAAGCGTTCACTTTTCCGCAAAATAAATTTCCAATAAGAAACCTATGTTGTGATCCTGAAGACAAAACCTCACCTTTTCTCTCTCAATCAATGCAGCGCAAACGTTTGCCTTTTTATCTTAAGCTAGGGTAAATTGCAAATCCATGTCGATGAAAACATCGCTTTTCGTCAGTGATTACGTGGAACAGTATTCGTGATTGGATATATAATATATTGATTTTATGATATTTAATTTTAACAGAGGTAGGGTGGTGATGAAGAGAGCGCGTAGCGTGCCTGTGCCAATTCGCTTGCTATGTCACGTTTATGGCATCACTATTTTCCGATAGGAAACTTTTTTGTTAAAAATGTTAAGGCGTTAAAGCGTCATACTGTGAGATAACCGATAGGGGCGACAATTAGGTGACAACCAATCAATCAACACAGGATGTGTACCCCTCAATGCAGGTAGAGCGATCGCAACATGAGGGGGAGGCACGCGAACCCATTGCGCCATTGCGGCTGGGCCCGCGTTTAAAAGCCGTACGGGTTGGGTTAGGGTTAACGCTTGAAGAAGCAAGCCAGCGCACTGGCTTGGCGCGTTCCACGTTGTCCAAAATTGAAAATGAGCAGATATCTCCCACCTTTCAAGCCATGCAAAAACTCGCGCACGGGTTGAACATTGATATCCCGCAGTTATTTGCTCCGCCAAAAAAGCGGCAGGCAACGGGAAGGCGAGATGTGACGTTTGCGGGCCTGGGCAAAGCGCACCCTACCGGCACCTATGAGCATGAATTACTGGCCACACAGTTAAGCAACAAAAAAATGATGCCGTTTAAATCGCGAGTAAGAGCGCGTGCTTTTGAGGATTACAGTGATTGGATCCGACATGACGGCGAAGAATTTTTGCTGGTACTTGAAGGTAGCATTCAATTTTTTTCTGAGTTTTATGAAGCGATTACTCTCAATGAGGGCGATAGCGTGTATTACGACGCCACCATGGGACACATGTTGGCGTCAGTGAGTGACGCCGATGCATTGATCTTATGGGTGACCGCTTCTTAATGACCACACAAACGCCTTGCTTCACGTGGGCATGATGCCCGCAGGCACAATATGGAGAGAATGATGGCAGAGTTACTAACCACCCCGTTACACGGCTTGCACCTTGATATGGGGGCAAAAATGGTTCCCTTTGCGGGTTATGAAATGCCAGTCCAGTATCCGCTAGGGGTGCGCAAAGAGCACTTGCATTGCCGCGAACAGGCGGGATTATTTGATGTTTCTCATATGGGGCAAATTCGCCTCCATGGTGATGACGCCGCGAAAGCGCTCGAAACATTGGTGCCTGTCGATGTCGTCGATTTACCGAAAGGAAAACAACGCTATGCGGTGTTTACCAATGAGCAAGGTGGGATTCTTGATGATCTCATGATTGCGAACTTAGGCGATCACTTGTTCTTGGTGGTCAATGCCGCCTGCAAAGCCCAGGATATTCAGCATTTGCGCGATAATCTTAAAGGGGATGTGACCGTCGATGTTGTTGACGATCGCGCTTTGCTGGCCTTGCAAGGACCAAAAGCGGCCGAGGTGCTGGCGACTTTTAACCCGCAGGTCAGTGAGATGGTCTTTATGGATATTCAGCCTATTGTGGTCAACGGCATTGAGTGTGTGGTGAGTCGCTCAGGTTACACTGGCGAAGATGGGTTTGAGATTTCGGTGCCGGCTGAGCATGCTGCGTCGTTGGCAAAAGCGTTGCTCGATGATGAGGCAGTAGAATGGATTGGCTTAGGTGCGCGGGATTCATTGCGTTTGGAGTGTGGCTTATGCCTGTATGGTCATGATTTGGACACCACCACTACGCCGGTTGAAGCAACCTTAATCTGGGCAATCAGTAAAGTTCGTCGCGCTGATGGTGAGCGCGCAGGTGGCTTTCCCGGTGAGCAAATCATTTTGGATCAAATAGCGACTAAAGCGGTGAGTCGGAAGCGGATTGGTTTAGTCGGTCAAAGCAAAGCGCCGGTCCGTGAAGGAAGTAAACTGTTTGATGCGGACGACAACCAAATTGGCATCGTGACCAGTGGCACCTTTGGCCCTACTAAAGGGATGCCCGTGGCGATGGGTTACCTCCCACCTGAGTTTATTGCCCCCGGCACCGAGGTATACGCTGAAGTGCGTGGCAAGAAATTGCCTATGACGGTCGAAAAAATGCCGTTTGTGCCGCAGCGATATTACCGCGGGTAAATCGGTAGCTTATATAGATGAAGAAGCGCAGTTGGCAGCGACTGCGCTTTTTTATGTTGTTTATTTCAAGTGTTACGCCTCACTCAACTGCTCGACGGCTTCCAGAGCTTGAGAGCCGTAAATCAACGACGGACCACCGCCCATCACAATGGCAACATTAATTGCTTCTACGCATTCTTGCTTAGTCGCGCCGTGCTTTAAAGCGGCGGCGACGTGTGCGCCGATACAGCCATCACAGCGCGCGGCAATTCCGATGCCTAAGGCAATCAATTCTTTGGTTTTTACATCTAGATCGCCTTCTGCCATTGCGGCGCGATGAAGCTGGCCAAATGCAGTCAGTGTCTCGCTGCTGTGTGCCTTAAATTGCTTGTTGAGAGCTAACTGTTGTTGGTTAATCTCTTGGTAGTCTTTTTTACTCATTCCCAATCGCTCCTTGTTGTTTAGATTATGCTAATTTATAATTTTTGCATGTAAGATGCAACTAATGTCTGRCACAGCGTTTTAATTGCCTATAAAACTAGCAATTCAGCTTTGTTTCTAGCGAGTTTCAGGGCAAAACTGGATATTAACTAGATTGTCATTAATAGCTGTTCTAATTTAAAACAAACCAGTTATTTTTTGAAAATGCTTCAATGTGTCGTCACTGACGGAGATCAGTATGAGTATTAAAAAACGTTTACTCGTTGTTGTCTTGACAGGCGTTATCCTGCCCACGCTTATCATCGCTATTGTGTCACTCTATCAGTTTCGAACGAGTACATTGCAAAGTTATGAGCAGAGCTCATATAAAGAAATGCAGCACATAGGTAATGCGTTTAAATTTTACCTTCAAGGTTTGTCTGCTAACGCTAAAGTACTAGCGAATAGTGAGGCGCTACAGGGGCTAGATAGCTCAGTCGCCGACTATATGGGCGACACGCAACCCATGACATCCAAACAAAATAGTCCAGCAGAGCGCCGCGCTTATGCGTTATTAGAAGCCATGGGAAATTCACGGGATGATTTCGCTTATGTCTTTCTTGGGTTGAGTAACGGTGATTATATCCAATGGCCACAGGGAGAGCTCGGTGATTATGACCCCCGTCAACGACCGTGGTATCAAACAGGTCAAGGTAATCGCAACAACGCGGTACGAGTGCCAGCTTATCAAGATGTCAATACGGGTGCACCGTTGCTTGACTACGTAATGGAGTTTCCTGCGCAAGATGGGCTAAGTGGTGTGATTGGTGTTGATGTAACCCTAGAGGCGCTCACCAATATGCTAGGAGATGTAACCCTTGGCAAGTCGGGTTATATTGTACTGGTAGAAGATACGGGCACTGTGCTCGCTGATCCCAATAATCCAGATAACAATTTTGAACCGGCTCGTAGTGTTGCAAGTGTATATAGCGATGGGAATTTTAGTGAGTCGTTAACAGCCGTTTCTTTTGATGGGGAAGACTACTTTGTCAACCAATACAAAGCACCAGAGAGTGGCTGGCGTTTGATTGGGGTTGTGCCGCAGCAAGAAGTCCTGGGTCAGGTCACCCAGCTGCAAACGGTTATATTATCCATCAGCCTCATCCTTGTTATCGCCTTTGGTGTGCTTGGCTACTTTATGATTCAACGTATATCGGCATCTATCATTGCCGTTAGTGATGGGCTGAGTGATGCGGCAAGCGGTGATGGTGATTTGACCAAGCGTTTACCGATTCGCAGCCAGGACGAGTTGGGTAAAACGGCGGGTGCGTTTAATCAGTTCGTGGATGTGATTCAAGAGCTGATCATTGGTATCAAGGACAGGTCCACCAAGCTGTCATCTCATGCCGATCACGCCACCCAATTTGCCGAGCAGCTAGACGGTGCGAGTCACCAACAACGTTCAGGGTTAGAGCAAATTGCGACTGCGTTCCATCAAATGGTGGCCACGGCAAACGAGGTCTCGCAAAACTGTAATCAAACGGCGGATTCGGCTCAGCAGTGCCA
Organism: Salinivibrio sp. MA440; assembly: GCF_001996265.1. Taxonomy (NCBI): domain Bacteria; kingdom Pseudomonadati; phylum Pseudomonadota; class Gammaproteobacteria; order Vibrionales; family Vibrionaceae; genus Salinivibrio; species Salinivibrio sp. MA440. The sequence goes on along the minus strand of NZ_MUFI01000057.1, from coordinate 3,413 downwards.
ATCGGAAGTCGAGCGAGGGATGGCTCTGATGAATAACACCCGTGCCGCGGTGCAAGAAATGGCGACCACACTCAATGAAGCGGATAGCGCCATGTCAGAGCTCACTAAAGAGAACGACAACATCACCGCCATGCTCGATACCATTCGAGGTATTGCTGAACAAACTAACTTGTTGGCGCTGAATGCGGCAATTGAATCCGCGCGTGCAGGTGAGCATGGGCGCGGGTTTGCCGTGGTGGCGGATGAGGTTCGGGTGCTATCGCAAAAAACCACCAAATCAACCGAAGAGATTGATGAACTTTTGCAAGCATTAACGCAGCGCACCAATCAGCTTTCAGAAAAGCTACAAGGCAGTGTGGAACACTCGCAAACTACCACGGAGGCGACGGAAGAGGCCTTGGGCGTCTTTGATACTATCCAAAGCTTGGTCGGACAAATTCATGACATGGCGGCACAAATTGCCACGGCGACAGAAGAGCAGCACTCGGTGTCTGAAGATATTAATCAGAATGTGACCAACGTATTGGATGGTGCCAACAGTGCGGCTGAAACCGCCGAACAAACCAACGCGACAGCGGCGGAGTTACGTATGGTGGCGACTGAGTTATCTGAGCTGGTAAATCGGTTCAAAACAGATAAACCGACTTCCTGATTGTGATTGCGGTTAAGACAGCAACGGCGAGCGTATCGGCTCGCCGTTTTATTGTTAGTGTGTTTTGCGTATTGCTACACCACGTCCACAAAACCCATCAGGCCAGTTTTCATATGCTCAATCACATGGCAGTGATACATCCAACGACCTGGGTTATCCGCCACAAAGGCAGCCTTGGCGTGGCCATTTTTACCTAATAGTACGGTATCAGTATGGAACGGCGTCACAGGCTTGCCATCTATTTCCAGCACCGTGAAGGTGTGGCCGTGCAAATGAATCGGATGATGATACTGGGTCACATTCTTTAAATCGAAAATATAGGTCTTCCCTCGTTCCAGTTTTGCGATTGGCTCAGGAATATTTCCTTTGCTCATCCCCTCCCAGGCACGTTTATTCATCAGCCAAAAGTCGTGATTTCCTTTTCCTTGTTTATCCGCAGGGGTAATGGCGCCGGCCCACTCAAACACAAAATGACGGGTTTCGGCATTCACTAAATCTGGTTTTGCAACGGGGTTGAGTGGCAGAGCGGGCAGGGGCTTGTCTGTTAAGGTTGACGGTGTTGTGGTAAAGCTTGTCAACAAGAATGGAAAACGTCCTTTCATGTACATCACTTCGATCTTTCTACCCGCTTTCGGTGCAATCAGGCCGATATCTAGTCGCATCCCTGGGGCGATTTTATGCTCCTCTAACCGTTGAGGCGTTGCGATGGGGTTGCCATCAATGGCGATGATCCAAGCCTCTGCGCCGCGCACTTGAATCGGATAGGTGAGCGTATTATCCACGTTTGCCAAACGTAACCGTGTGGTGGCATTTTCTTGCAGTGTGTATTCAGGGTGGTGAACGCCGTTGACGGTGCCCCACTCGCCGGGAGTGCCCATGCGTGCGCTGTAGCGAGGGATAGCGAGATCTTTCCAGTTGCCTTGACGATCAAGGTGCCAGTGTTTGAGTGTCAGTGTGTGCTCTTCATCAAACACAACCGGCGTGGCTTCCTCGACCACGATGGCTCCGACCAGTCCCTTCCCCAGCTGTACCACAGAGTTCATGTGCGGATGGTACCAAAAGGTGCCGGCATCAGGGGGGGTAAAGCGATAGGTAAAGGTTTCGCCCGGTTGGATTGGTGCTTGAGATAAGAAGGGGACACCATCCATTTCTATGGGTATACGCAGTCCGTGCCAATGAATTGTCGTCGGCTCGTGTAAATGATTCGTGAAGTGAATGGTCACTGGCTCGCCTTGCCGGCAACGAATAGTAGGCGCTGGAATCTTACCGTTAAACGCCAATACATCGGTTTGATGACCGGGCACGAGTGACGCGAGACCTGGTTCAGCGCTTAGGTGATATTCCCACTGCCCGGTTTGTCGGGAGGCAGATCTCAGGGAGCAGGCGGGGAGAGTTGAGATAGCAGCCATCGCCACTGTCGATTGTAAAAAACGACGACGAGACCAACCCTGCGTCATCAATCCTTTTTGTCCTTTATGCATACAACGCCCTTTATACTCACAAAAATCATGCGGTATTGTATCGCAAGGCCAATAAATGAGAAAGGTTATCAGTTGTATTTGTGAGGCAGTTAAAAGATGCCTATCCAGTCGCTACCTATCTAAGCGGCCTTCCATCGTCGAGTTATTGACGATGGAAGGCCTCTAAACCAGGTGATTGATTAATTGCAGGTAATGATTCAAAGCCTGGCTTAGCAATGTAGTAGCCTTGGAATAAATCGATACCCAGTTCGGCTAAACAAGCAAGCTCGGCTTCCGTTTCTACGCCCTCGGCAATAATTTGACGGCCAAGTTCGCGGCACATGGCAATACTATGGCGAACAATGGCCTGTTTCGTGGTGTCCGTATCAATATCGCGCACCAAGGCCATATCTAATTTGATGATATGCGTGTCGATATTGGCGAGAGCTGTTAGCCCTGAATAGCCCGAGCCAAAATCATCAATCGCGGTCAGAAAGCCTTGAGAGCGATAATGGTGAATGATGCGTTGAATGTGTTCGTAATCAAGCACTTCTTCGCCCTCAGTAAACTCGAAGAGGATTTTATCGAGCGGAAACTGGTTATCGCGTGCCGCTTTCAGCGTTGTTTGAATACAACGCTCAGGTTCGTAAACGGCATTAGGCATAAAGTTAATGCTGAGATAACAAGGGATTGCAAGCTCTGCCGCTAATTTGACAGCCTTGATTCGGCAGGTTTGATCAAATTTATACTGATTATCTGCGTTGACATGCTTAAACACACTGCCTGCTCCACTGCCATCAATACCACGCGCCAATGCCTCATAAGCAAACACGGTTGCCGTTGAAAGTTGGATGATCGGTTGAAAAGCCATGGTAAAGGCAAAGGAAAGTGGCTGCGCACTTTTACATGCCTCACATTGTGAACTCGTTGATGCCATAAGCTTATGCCATTAATCAAATAATTAAATTTTTATGTTTATATCAAGATTAATGGAGTTCTCAACAGAATGCGAATTAAATGGCGCAAAGTATGCGAGTAAGCACGGTTTACTGTTGCTAAATGCAGGCTTAATTCATCGTGGTGCCTTAAAACATGGTGCTTTCAAGTAAATATATTCACTGACGTAACCTTAAAGTTATGTTTATATCAAGATTAATGGAGTTCTCAACAGAATGCGAATTAAATGGCGCAAAGTATGCGAGTAAGCACGGTTTACTGTTGCTAAATGCAGGCTTAATTCATCGTGGTGCCTTAAAACATGGTGCTTTCAAGTAAATATATTCACTGACGTAACCTTAAAG